>DATAUW010000038.1 GCA_036268055.1 Verrucomicrobiia bacterium
CCACGCTCAATCATTTCCCCCCGTTCACCGCCCCCCTGCGCCGCCTTCAACATCGCCTCCACCCAATCATTCTCGCGCAACGGGTCCAGCATGATCCCCCCGTCCCCCACCACTTCCGGCAAACTCGTTGTGTTCGAAGTGATCGCCAGCGTACGGCAAGCCATCGCCTCCAGCGGCGGAATCCCGAACCCTTCGTGCAGCGACGGATACACCAGCGCCACACTTGAGCGATACAACTTCATCAAGTCCGCCTCGCTCGGAAACACCGAAACCTCCACCGCGTCCGTCAAACCGAGAAAATACAACTGCCATTTCTCATCCCCCGTAAGCGGCGATCCCGCCACCCGCAGGCGCAACTTGCCATTGACTTCCCGCGCCTTCGCAAACGCCCGCAACAAAAACGAAAAATTCTTATACCCACCGCGCCCGCCCACGAACAAAAAGGTCGGCTGCTCAAAAATCGTTTCCGCCGCCACCGGCGGCTGCACCTCAAAAGACGAACCCAAATAACTCACCGAAGTCTTGCCGCGTTTCTCCGGAAACCGTTCCAGCAATCCTTCCTCCGTCGCCTTGGAAATGCATACCACGTGATCCGCCCGCTCGACGGCCTTCCGTTGGTCCCGCAGCACCCGGTCGGAGCCATCAATCACCTTCGCATACCAGGCATAGACAAAATCATAAACCGTCACCACCAGCGGCCCCTTGAAATCCTCCAGCGCGTACCCCCACGTCACATCATAATAAGTCGGATGAAACACATCCACCCCGCGCAACAACTGAGGCTTCCACCACGCGTCGTAAAATTGCGCGATGCCCGGTCGCGAAGCTCCCTTCAGCCGCGGCTGCTTCAAGTTCGGATGATTCGGCGCGTGATTCCCAAAATCCTCCACCCCCGTCACCAGCGGCTCATATTCCGCCGGCAAACCGGAAATCACCTCCGCAAAATAACGGTTGATCCCTCCCGCCTTCTGCATCTGAAAAATGCGCCCGTCGTAAAAAATCCTCATAAAGAAATTCGCGAAATGCTTTTCAATGCCAAAACGCTATTTCTTTCTTAGAATTTCGTTTGCGATCAAATCGTGGTCCTTCATGGTGAACGAGGGCCGCGTCGGCAATGTCTTTCTCTCTTTCCAAAATTGCCAGCGGGGCGGCAACGGAGGCTGATAAAAAATATTTTGCGGAATGGCTCTTTTAGAGAAAATATGAAGATCGTCCCCGTTGGTCGCCATCTGAAATCCAAATCGCCGCGCCAGCGCGTCCAGACTCTTGCGCGTGTATAAAGCGACGTGTTGTCCGTGCTCCAAGCCAAAGTACCACCAATCTTCCGGTTTCGGAGCGGGCTCCGGCAAAAGTTTCGTGCTCAAAACCAGGCATGTGGTGATCTTTGAAATGATCTCCATTTCGTCACCCGGATTGACCAGATGCTCGAACACCTCGAAGGCCGTTACGCACTCGAACGGCCCGGCCAGTGGTGTTGGCGCTTCAAATCCGCGGCTGAAAAGATTTTCGCAATACATATCCGCCCAGCGGAAATCGTATCCCGCATCGCGCATCAGCCGGACAAACATTCCATATCCAGCGGCATAATCCAAAAAAATGCCCGCTGGATTCAAATACGTCTCGATGCAGTAGCGCATTTTATCGCGCGCCCAAAGATTTCGCGAAACATAGCCCGTGTCCGAGCGGTTGATCGGCTCGGCATACACTTCCGCGATCCACGTTGGTTCGGGAACAAAAATAAATCCGCAATCTTCACACCGGACAAATAGCGCCTGGTATTTGTTTTTGATGAGCGTGCGGGCGTGCTCAACCGTTGAACCATTACAAATCTTGCAAGGCATTGGCATTGGTTTTAGAAATTTTCAACCGCATTCGCCACCGGTGGCAAATGGACTGTGCTTCAATGGCGAACGCCGCACTCAGCAGGCTTGTTGCTGGAAGTTCGCCATTTTAATTGCGGGCAAACCACGCCCGGCCATTTTTCCGCAAAACGGCCGCTCGTTCCGCCCGTTTGCTCGACAGAAATGCTTAACGCCCGTTCTGCCAAAAAAAGAACTTTTTGAAACGGTATGTCGGCGCTGAGTTGCAAATCGTACGAGCCCTCATTGAGCAAATTTCCGTCAACCGAACAAACCGCCGTATAAACTCCCGGCTCACAGGACTTGCTTTCGTAACTCTCGTCAGAACTTTCGGAAGTCGTAAAGGCCACCGTTCCATCCGGCGTCATGAACCTCAACGCAATTCGAAAAGGAGGAAGCGTCTCCAAAATTTCGTACTCTATTTCGACCGTGAAGGGCTGGCGGATGTCAAAATTGCTGGATATATCCCGGTCGGGCGACAAGGTGCGGATCGCGCGAATTTTTAAGCGTGAATCTTTATTGCTCTCATCCGTTCCATTCCACGTTCTATAACCATCGGTATGTTTTCCACTGTTCAAATAATGAGGAATAACTGCTTCTGTCAGCCCAAATTCGATTAGTTGTCCGGACTTCATCAGTGCGCACTTTTGGCAAAGTCTCGTGATGGCCGCCATGCTGTGGCTGACGAAAAGCACCGTCCGCCCGCCCTTGCTCACGTCCTGCATTTTCCCCATGCACTTCTTTTGAAACTCCGCGTCACCGACGGCCAGCACTTCATCGCAAATCAAAATCTCCGGCTCCAGATGCGCCGCCACCGCGAACGCCAGCCGCACATACATCCCGCTCGAATACCGCTTCACTGGCGTCTCCAAAAATTTCTCGATCTCGGAGAACGCCACGATTTCGTCAAACTTGCGTTTGATCTCCACCTTGCTCATCCCGAGGATGGCGCCGTTGAGAAAAATATTTTCCCGGCCCGTCAACTCCGGGTGAAAGCCTGTACCCACTTCAAGCAGGCTCGCCACCCGCCCCTTGAGCGTGATGCGTCCCGACGTCGGCTCGGTGATCCGGCTTAGGACTTTCAGCAATGTGGATTTGCCCGCGCCGTTGCGGCCAATGAATCCCACCACTTCTCCCTGCTTGATCTCAAACGAAACGTCCTTAAGCGCCCAAAAATCTTCCGTGCCTTTTTTCTTCGGCTCGCCGCTGCCATTCCCTTTGAACCATTTCGCCGGGTTCAACCAGCCTTCCATGCGATGGCGCAAGTCATCCTTGGGATCGCGCTTCCCCCCGATCGCATATTTTTTCGAGACGTTCTCGACTTTGATGACCGCGTCACTCATGACTAAGATTTAAAATGATTTTTCGCTCAGATCACGTCCGCAAATGACTTTTCCGTCTTGCGAAAATACCAGATGCCGGATGCCAGCAGCAGCGTGATCACCACAATCGCGAACACGAAGCTGGGCCAGTAAAAATAATTCCCGTTGCCAAGAATGCACCAGCGAAACCCGTCAATCACCCCCGCCATCGGATTCAACGAATACACGATCCGCCATTTCGGCCCCAATCTCTCAGTGACCGTGCTGCTCAAATAAGCTACCGGCGTAACATAAAGCCCAAACTGAACCAGGAACGGCACGATCACGCGAAAATCGCGATACTCCACCATCAGTGCCGCAATCCAAATTCCCGCCCCCAGCGATGCCGCCACCGCCATCAAAACAAAAAACGGCAGGAACACGATATTCGCGCTCGGCACGAAATGATACCACAGCATCAGCACGACCAGGAACGTGGACGACACCGCAAAATCCACAAAGCTGGTGATCACGCTGCTCGCCGGTACGATCAACCGCGGGAAATAAATCTTCGAGATCAAATTGGAGTTCGCCACCAGACTGCTGCCACTCTCCGACAACGCCGTTGAGAAAAACTGCCACGGCAGCGTGCCGCAAAGCACCATCAGCGCATAAGGCACGCCACCCGATGGCATGTGCCCCACCGCGCCAAACACCACCGTCAGCACTGCCACCGTCAGCAACGGGCGGATCACCGACCACGCCACGCCCACCACCGTCTGCTTGTAACGGACGAGCAAGTCGCGCCACGCTAGGAAATAAAACAGTTCGCGGTAGCGCCACAAATCGCGCCAGTAATGCCGCTCCGCCCGTCCCGCTTCTAAAACAAGTTCCTGCATATCAAATCTATATATCGGCAAAGACTACCCTATCGTTAAGCCAAATCAAACCGCATCCCGTTCCGCCGGAATATTTCACATCGCGCTTCATTGAAAATTCGCCTCGTCCGGATGTCGCGTCGGATGAAAAATCAGCTTCGCGTAAAAATACGCGATGCTTTCGCTGATGGTTTCGCGCACCCCTTCGCTCGACCGCCACCAATGCGCCCGGTCATATTCATCATCCACGAGGCACACCACCCCCACACTCACACTGTCGCCCATCGCCTCTTGGAACAACATCCGCGACCGCCGCGCGTGTGCGCCCAGGGTCAACACATCAATGCTCGTGGGTTTCAAATGATTTGCGTCCAGCCAATTTCTCACCGCCAGCGCCGAGTGATAAGTGCGGTCCCTTTCCGTCAACGGCCCCGGCACACACGCCAGAGAATTCGTATCAAACCCGATATGCTGAAGTTCCTCCGCCGCCAGCAAGGCATACGTTACATTGTGTTCGTAACTCCACTGCCCCTTCGCCTGCCCGCCGCTCGTGATGATTTTTTTGTAATGGCCGATCTTGAATTCGTTCGTCGAATCATCAATCGCGTAAGCCGGCATCCACCCTTCGACCACCAAATAATCCCCGCGCAACGGCGCATTGAGACTCAAAAACGGCTGGATCCATCCCTTGAATCCCAGCGCCCCGACAACCAACACCATCAGCACGACCAACCGGGCCGGCCACGAAAGCCTCCAGCCCGTCCGGCGAACCAACATTCCAAAGAAACGCCGCTCATGGGTTGAATCAGGCATGAATTTAAACAATGCCGCGATTCACTTGCGTTGCGACAGCGGCTGCAAGCCGTTCGCCGCGATAAAATTCACCGCGCCGTTTTGGCCCTGCGCCATCGCCCACTGGCATTGCATCGAAAATTTCCCGTTCTTGAGCCCATGCAATAAAATCCGGATCCACTGCGCCAGACTGATCCGCCGATGCCGCAACCCCGTCAACAGATAAGCCAGGATGTCCTGCGAAAAACGATGCCCCTGGATCAGCCGCACGAAATACGGTTGATTGAGCCGCTGCGCAAAAATCAAATGCGTGATGCTCAACTCGGGAAAAATCCCGAAACCTTTTCCACACGCCGCCGCCGCCCACGAAAATAAATCGTCTCCTCCGCTAAAGAGAAGTTTCCCGCGCCGATCCAAAACTTCCTGCGCATTCAATCGCCGGACCAGCTCCGGATAATAGTCAGCCGTTTGCCGCGTCACACACAAGCCCGCGCCCCACGGATAACACGCCGAGTCCTTGGGATTATTGCTCCAAAGCTCCGTTGAGACAGTTCGCAACGCCAGCATGGATAATTTTGGAACCAATTCCGGCGGCGGCGGCGTCTCAAATTCCGGCTCCAATCTCCCCGCGCCAAACGCCCCCAGATGCGGGCATCGCGCCGCGATCCCGACCGCGCGCTCCAAAAATTCCGGCCCGAGAATATTATCGTCGTCAATGAACAGCAGCAATTCACCCTTCGCTTCGCGGATGCCGCGCAACCGCGCCGGCGTAAGTCCAAGCTGATCTTCACGGACGTGGCGGGCATTCGGCTGCCACGTCATGTCCCACGCTTCCGACAGATTTTTCTCCGAATGATTGTCCACCAGCAGCAGCTCCCATCGCTCGCGTGGAAGCGTCTGCGCCTGGAGCGCGCTCATCACCCGCTCCAGCGAATACTGCCGCGGATTGTGCGTGCAAATGATTACCGACAAGGAAATCGCCATAGCAACCGATCACTGCGAAAATTCTGCGAACTCAATCGCAACTTTATTTTGCCAGCTTGAAACACGTCTTGTCCCAGAAACGGTACGCTGAAATCTTGATTTGCGGCACCAGTGCATGCGCCCGCTTCGCCACGCTCCAGCCGAACAATTTTTGCACGATCGCATACCGCCGGTTCCACAACCGCGGTTCCGTCAAGGTTCCGCCTAGCGCATTCACCATCTTTTCCGTTTCGCGAAACAAGTCCGGCCGGTTGGGCAAAAAATAAAACGACCACGTCCGCAAATAATCCACCGCCGTCGCCCGCGTCGCGTCGCTCTCTTCCACCGCGAAAAAATATTGCAGATGCAACCGCATGGACAACATCAGCGATTCCATTTTTTTATTCGATTCGCCGACCACGCTCATGCTGCCCGAACCCGAACTGCGATAATAGGATTTTGCTTCCGGCACGAATTTTACCGCGTCGCTCAACGCCACGATCCGAGTGAAATATTCCCCGTCGTCGTCAAAATTAAGCCGCGTATCCCACGGTCCCGCCTGTTGCGTGAGTTCGCGGCTGACCAGCCACACGATCGGCGGCAGATAAAGACATGGCCCCATTTTTAACTTTAGCCATTCAAGCGGACTCAAATCGTTCCAAAAATCATTAGGACTGAACTTGGCTTTGTTCGCGCGGTAAAAAAACATACCCCAGCTCGACGAAAAAATCGTCCGCGGACTCGTGTTCTCTTCGGCCGCCTTCATCTGGCTCGCGATTTTATCCGGCGCGAGCAGATCGTCCGCGTCCAGCCATTGAATATACTCGCCCTGCGAAACCGCGAACGCCTTGTTCCGCGCCGCCGAGCCGCCCTGGTTGGTTTGCGCGACGAGCTTGACGCCTTGCGAAATAAATTGCCGCGCCACATCCGCCGTCCGGTCCGTCGAACCATCATCCACCACGATCACTTCAATGTTCGGCCAGGTCTGCGCCAGCGCCGAACGAATCGTTTCGGCCAGCCATTTCTCCGCGTTATACGCGGGTATCAATATGGAAACAAGCGGCGGCATTTTAATTTTGTAAAACCTGCTGATAAACTTTCTCGGTCAATTTCCCAATCCGTTCCCAGGAATAACGCTCGGCGGCGTATTCGCGGATGCGCGCGCGATGACTTTCCGGGTCGCGCATAAAATCGCTGGCGAGGTATTCCTCCAAAGCCTGCGTGAGACCCGCCGCGTCATTCGTCTGGCAAACCACGCCGGCGTTCGCCGCTTCCACGTCTTCACGCAATGAGCCGACATCCGTGACGGCCACCGGAAGACCAAAGCGATACGTCAGAAACAAAGCACCGCTCTGAAAAATCTCGCGGTACGGCAACACCATCACGTCAGCGGCCTTCAAATAAATCTCCACGTCCTCGTCGGGCACATGCCGCAAATCGGTGCGAACATTTTTTTTCAAACTGCACTGCTCGATCAGCCCTTCGATTTTTTCCCAATAATCGCGGCATTCTTTTACCCGGCCAACGATGACTAATTTGAACGTCTTTCCTTTTTTAGCCAGCGCCCCGCAAGCTTCGACCAGCGTCTCAATTCCCTTATACGGCGTGATCAATCCGAAAAATAAGATCACCGGTTCGTCCTGCGGCAATTCGAGTTTCGTCCGTGCCGCTTCGCGCGTCAAATTCGTGTCCGGCACGCAGGTCATGACGCCGTGCGGGATGACCGAGATGCGCGACTCGGGCACGCCAAAAATTTTTACCAGTTGCTCCTTCATTTTACCGGTGTGAACGATCAGATGATTCACGTTCCGGTAAAAGAAACGCAGGGACGCATGCCGAAGCCACGTCGAAGTCCCGTCACGCGCATCCGCGTCCACGTTGTGCGCGGTGAAAATAATTTTCTTTCCGAGCAGTTTGTAATAAAGCAACAGCAGCGTGCGATCGAAAAGCACCAGCTTGTACGGCCACTGGATATGGAACAACTTCGAGTCGGTCGTCGCGGCGTAACGGATCATTTTCCAATAGACGCCCGCGACCTTCAGCAATTTTCGCAGCTTGGAAATCCTGGGATCCGATCCGCCTTGGAAATTTCTAAAATTGACCCGCGCATTGCCGGCCAATGCGGGCTCCAATTCATCCCCTCCGATCACGTCAAGCGCTATGTTCTGATTGACCAAACCCTGGATCAGGCCGGTCTCATAGTGCGGCGCGCCCCCGGTCGTAAGCGTGATTTTCATTCTGCCCATTGCTTGAAAAACCGGCGCTCAACCGCCTTGATTGAATATCACCACCACGGCGCCGCCCGGAATCAGGGATTTATTTTCGACCACTTTGAAGGCCGATTCGATCATCGTCAGAATTTTTCCCTCGGCATTGGCGTCGTGCAACCGGACCATGATCACGCCGCCGGGTTTCAGATGCGTGAGGTAGCGTTCCAGCATGGCCACGATTTTCGGCGCCGGAATATAATAAATGGATTCGCGAAAAAGGATGACGTCGTATTTTTCGCCGGGAGTGAAATCGAAAATATCCGAGCGCAAATAATTATTGCGACCGGCCCGCTGTAATGCGGTGCTGCGCTGCCGGGCTTTTTCCAAAGCCACTTCGGAAATATCCACGCCGAGATATTTCTGATAGGTGCTGTCGGCCAGTTCACAGCCCGTATTGCCCGAGCCGCAACCCAAATCCAAAAGGTTTCCGTTGCGGCAGTATTTCTCGATGAAACCATAGATCGGATCGTCCGAAGTGTTCTCGATGAAATCCCATCGGCCGGAAGCGAACTCCGCGTCCCACAATTTTTGTTTCTGCCGGGCGCTTCCCCATTTCTGGACGCGTCCGCGAATGACTGAATGAATGCGGGTTTTGACTTTCGCGATGAGACTCATGGATGGAACCTCTCAGATCAGCAGGCCAAAGCCACGCCTAAAAGTGCGTGGCCGTGCCAGCGGAACGTGATGAAACTCGGGTGGTCGCGCGCGGCGGACAAGCCGGGTTAATTGAGCAAGTGCAAATTTGTCGGCGCGGGTGGCCGGCTGGGCGGTTGCGGGTTGCTGCCGACGGCTCCCGAAGGCGTGCTGTTAAAGACAAAGCGATAACCGGCGGGCAGATTGGTCACTACCGCCGCGCTGGGATTGAAAGGATCAATCGGAGGCCACGCGAGACTGCCAAACCAGCTCGGCTTCGAAGTCAAATACATTGACGGAGGAATCGTATGATCGGCAACCGACGGGTTCCAAACAATCGAGTTGTCGGCCACGTCATAATTGCCGTGACGGAACTGAAGCTGGGAACCGAGCATGGATCCCGCCGCTGGTGAACCGCCAATGGTGTAAACGCCCATCCAGTAAATCGCGTTGGGGGGATATGCATTCGGCACAAATTGAACATTGAATTCGTAATTCTTGTGGAAGCCCGCCGTTCCAAACACGCATCCGACAAAATTTTGGTAAAAATTGGTTCCCTGCACGGACACCGCGTAAGTGTAGCTCTGTTTGCCCGGCTCATAACCAATCATGCGCTCGCGGAAATGAGTGTTGTGGCTGGAAGAACCGTGAATGTAATCATGGCCGATTTGCGTTCCATAATTTCCCTCGAACAGATTCATCGTAGGATGCGCGCCATGCGTGGTTTCACAACCTTCCGCGAGGTTGATGCCCGGGTAGATCATGTTGGTCATGTAATTATATCCAAAAACGTTTCCCGAGCAGCCCTGATCGAGCAACAGCGGCGAAGTGATGGCGTTGAAAATATTGTTTTCCACCAAACTATCGGAAGTGCCGTAAGCGATGTTGACGCCGTAGGAAACCGAACCGCCACCGCTGGCGACGTCGTGAAAATAGGAATCGCGGATTTCGAGATGCGAACAAACCAGCGTGCCAACCGCGGCATATTGGGAGTGAGTCGTCTCCACATTTTTAAGCCAGCAGTTCAAACAATTTTGAAACAGGATCGTGTTCGGGAAAGTGCCGCCGACCGCCGCGTTGTCAATGGTCATGTTCTCCAGGCCGCACATCTGGAGCGGATTGGGCGACCAAGTGGCTTGGGGCGCTAACGAAGCGCTCCAGTTGGTCATGTAAATCGGCGGGTCAATCGTAAGCGTCTTGCCGTTGATCGCCGTCACGCGCACGGTCTGGACCTGATTGCGGATCAGTTCGGGATGGTTCACCGGGTCGCTGCCGCCGCGGCAAAAATTAACCTGCGTGCTTTCCACTCCGACCGGGTCAACAAAAGTGAATGTCGAACTGCTCGTGGCGTCCTGCTGGTCCAAAACCAGCAGCGTGCCGACAGCGAGACTGGCCGGCACGTTATCGAGCGTGATGCTGGTGCTCCCCTGCGCATAGCCGCCCGTCCAGTTGGCTACGAAGCTATTGTTGGGACCGGTGGAATAATTCGCCGGTAAAAATGAAATGGTTCCGAAGGGTTGTGCGCAATTATGGAAACGGATGATCGTCTGCCCGGGACCGGCTCCGCGCAGCACCATGCCATTGCCCTGGCCCAATGGAGAGAAACTCGATTTGCCGATGATGAGTGACGCCGTCAAATCATAAGTTCCGGGCGATAAGACCACCGCCGAATTACTCGGGCAGGTCAGGAGCGCCGCCTGGATTTTGGCCGCCGAGGCGTTCGTATCCAGAGTGATCCAAATGTTCGTCACGTTGGGGATGCCTCCGAGGACACCGGGACGGTTCGCCTGCCAGTTCACTACGGAACCCGCGGGAAAAATAGTGGCGAGCGCGCTGCCGGCCACGAAGACCGACAGGAACATCACTGAAAAATATCGTAATTTTTGCATTAGCCTAAAAAAGGAAAAAATCTTCATACGTCGAGACTCGTTAGCAGGTTCGTTGCCGCAATGTTTTCGGGCACACCATACGAAACATTTGACCATCTGACAAGGAACCTATCTCGTCAGAAAAATCCTCCCTTTGCACTGTCCAAATATCCTACATGACTGCCTCAAAAATACACAAACTCAGAAAGCCGGATTGGAAGGTTCGGCCTCGAAAGTCTCTTCGGTGGATTCATTTTCCAGTTCTTCATCCGCGTATTCGTAAAGCGGAGTGTTATACGTGGGATAGTCAATCGCCACCAGCAGGAACGCCATCCAAATGACACTTTGCCGGCCGAAATGGGCCTCAGTGATATTATAAATGATGTTGATCACGATAAAGATCAAGCGGATGTCGTCCACGCTTCCGCCTTCGATCGCTTTCTTTGAAAGCCGGCGGAAGCACGTGAACAGCAGCACGATCAGCAGCGCCAGGCCGATCAAACCGCCGTCCACGTAAGTCTCAAGATATCCATTGTGCGCCTCGGTCAGATGAAAGAAGAAACCGTCCGAAACGAAGTCCACCCGGCTGCCCATCCAGAAAGAATAAAACCCGACGCCAATCAGCGGATTGATTTTGATCTGCAAAACGCGGTCCCAAATCTCGGTGCGCCCGGTAAAGGTCGCGTCGCGCCCCAGCATGCTTAAAATCACTGTGCCAAACTTGAAGTTGACCTCCAGCCAGACCAGCAGCAACGTGCCGGCACAGAGGAAAATCGCGTAGCGCGCCACCATCAATCTCAGCCCCGGGTTGCGCATCATCAAAAAAAGGATTATCCCCATGATCGTGCATACCAGCGACGTTGAACTGCGTGCCTCATGCAACAGCCAGAAACTCGTCAGCAGCAATAGCGCAAAAATCAGCGGATACCGTTTGTCTTCGCGTTCCTCACCGTCACGCACGGCGAAATAATTCCACACCAGGAACACGGTGAAAACGATCAGGGAGCCGCCCAGTTCATTTTTATCGCGGGTCACCCCGCCGTACGAATATTGCCACGTCATCGGATTATAATAACGCCCGATGTCCGCGTAATATTTGATGAACAAAACCGACAGCGGCATCAGGATGTAAGCCGTCCGCACAAATAATTTTCTGATCGCCAGCGTCTGGTTTTCTTCTGTCAGCACCACCATGACCATGACGACGTTGCCGAAATCTTTGATCCATCTTTTGAAGGAGACGAATGGCGCATCTGACCACACCGCGCTCACGGCGAAATAAATGAAGAACAGCATCAGCCATTTGTTTTTGCGGAACAGCGTGCCCCAGGAAAAACCGCGCTTGGTCAGGATCATGACGCCAAGAATTTCCAGCACCAAAAAAACATTTCGGTTCAGGGCGTTTCCTTCGCTGATGTCGTCTATGGACACATAATCTTGCCCCGGGTTGAACCACATCGAAATTGGCCGTGAACCCAGGATCAAAACCCATAGCGTCGGAACCCACAGCGTCTTGGACACGCCTTCGGTGGAGCGATGATCTCGCACCAGCAGCCAGGCGATGAAACCGAGCGTCAGGATGAGGGCTACTTGTTGCATGACGACAAAGCAAAGTCTAACGCAAAACTGGCGATGCCGCCCCGTCAATCATCTGCCGCTGCAATAACTCCATGGTCAGCACGCGATGGATCTCGGTGGTATAGTTGGCATTCCCCTTCACGTGGCCATTGACCATTTTTTCCACGAATTTGCCGTTTAAATAACCGCGATTGCGCGCGCGCGCATCCAGCAGCACTTGTTTGAGATAATCTCCAAACCGGTCGCGATACCAGACGCGAAAGTGATGAAACTTGTGGCGTCCGAGAAAAAGTTTTTCAAAATGCAGCGGCGCAAAAACGTGATCCGCCTTTGCGAGCCATTGCGGCATGCCGTAGTCGTAGGCGTATTCGGCTTTGAACGTGAACTCCTGGAATTGATGGCGCAGTTGCGTCAACCCCGGAATCGCATCCAGGCGGCTGGCGCGGTCCGTGCCGATTTGTTTTAACACCGGTTTCGCGCCTGCGATCATGCGGAATGGCACATCGTACGTTTGCATTTCCGGCGACGCCTGAAAAGCCAGCGCGACCAAATCATTATCGAAATAAGGCGAGCGGATGGTGATTTGCGAACGCTCGGATTGCAGCCGCGAATAGAGATGCCACGCGGATTGCTTGAAAGCGATGAACGACAACCGGTGCTGCTGCTTTTCGCGCGCGTAAGTCGTGCTCGCATCGGCGACATGCTGGGCAAATTTCGCTTCGAGCAACTCCGGCGTGGGCGCCCAGGGCTTGAACATGATGATGCTGCGCAGGATTTCGCCGCCGTTCAAACCGGTGATGCGCACCGGCGCAATTTTTCGCGCCACCTGGTTCGCGTAAACATCCACCGAGCCGCTCACATCCAATGTCCCGTCCGTCACCGAAACAGTTTTTTCCGCCATCGCGGGAAATTGTTTCCAGAAATCCTCGGCTAGCGGAATGGTCTGGTAAGGCTGCTCACACAACGCCGCGATTTCACGCGAGATGGTCACGTCCGCGCAATCGCGATACGACCCCGCAAACGTATAGCAAGGCAGCGTGCCCGGCGCGCTTTTGGCATAAGCCAAAATCAACCGGCTATCCACCCCACCCGTCAGCGAAAGTCCCTTGGCTTCCTGGCCGCGAAAATAGCGCGGGAGAATCCGCTGCCAGGTGGCGTCGAGTTTTTCGTAATAGTCCGCGCTGCTAAGGGCGGGCTGATCTTCCCACAATTCTTTTTTGAAATAGGCGGATTTGCGAACCGGCTCACCCGGCGAGAAAACCCATTCCGCGCCGCCGGGAAGCAAATAAACGCCCGTGAAGAAGGAACGATTTTGCAGCACGCAACCGCAGGAGAAAAATTCGCCAAGGCTCTTCAAATCCAACTCGCGCGTCTTGGGAAGCACCCGCAACAATGCCTTCGCTTCGGACGCGAAATAAAATCCGTCCTCGTTCTCATGAAAATAAATGCGGCTCGCCCCGTAACGGTCGTTAAATAAAATCGCCTTGCGCTCGCGCAAGTCCACCAGCAGGCCGCTGAACCAGCCGTTCAATTTTTCCAGAAACGCCGCGCCGTGCTCTTCGTAAAGATGGACGAGATAACTCGCATTGTCCGCGGCGAACTCGTGGCCCTTCGCGCGCAGGTTCGCAAGGACGGGCGCATCGGCAAAATCTTCGCCGGTAAAAATCAGGCAGACGTCGTGGCGCTCGTTCCAAATCGGGAGGCAATCGGAAAAAGTTCCCGCGTGAGTCGTCCAACCGACCGCCACGCCGGCAGTTTCAAACACGCTCGCCCCGGAAGTATAAAACGACTCGTGCACCATGGTTTTAATCATGGCTTCAGCGGTCGCCCGGTCATTTTCCCGGATACGGGGTGTGATAAATCCAGCAATTCCTGGCATACGAAATCAAACGATTGGGATCAAACTATTTCTTGAAGTGAGGAAATCTCCGTGAGCGCCCGAAAGCATTGGCGGAGAGGGGAAGGATTCGAACCTCCGATACAGCTTTTGGCTGTATAACAACTTTTGCAAGTCGCTGCCTTAAACCGCTCAGCCACCTCTCCATTGCAACCGAGCTTACGCGCCCGGCCAAATTCTGCAAGTCTTACTGACTTCATCGGCATGATTGCGAAAAAGATTAATCAGGATTTTGCACCGGCGCGTTCGGCTTGATGTCCAGTTTCGCCGGAGCGCTCGCCGTCGCTTCGCCGGAATTTTTCCCCTGACGAAACGCCGTCCAGCGATTGCGCAAATCCACCGCCTTGTCCACCCACTTTTCCGGGATGCGGCTTCTCAAGGGCTGATGCAATTTTAATTTCAACGCGAGCGCGCCCTTCAAATTCAGCGGCACATAATATCTCGGTATCTGCTGCGGCACGAAGCAATGGTTGATTTTGAAAACGCCCATGCCCCGGCGCGCCCAGATTCCGTAATGCAAAAACTTCGCCTTGCGCGCCGCGGAAATCTCGATGGCTTTTGCCAGCAGCCCATTGGTCGGCGCCTTGTCCCGATGCGCCACTTTGGAAATGATATGGATGAAATTCACGATCTCGCCCGCATAAATCAGTTTGATGAAACCAACCATTTCATCCTTGAAATAAGCGCCCACGAAAATGCTGCGATCGGGAAACGTGCCGAGCATTTTTCTCATTTCTTCAAGGCTCTTTTGGTAATGCCAATTCTTGCGGCCCTGCACAAATGGCGACTCGTTATAAATGCCGATCACGCCGCGCACGAAGTCATCCGTCAATTCACTCTGGCGCAATTCAACGCCGTTTTTCCCGACCTTGCGGACTTTGTTGCGGGTCTTGAAATCAATCTGGTTCTTGAACCAATCGTCGTAAGTCGTGATCGGCAGCACGGCGTAAGTATCGAACTCATGCGGCAAATCATATTTCGGCTCCGTCTCGCTGATGCGTTGCGAGAAACTAAAAACATCCGCGCTCACGCCGGCCTTTTTCAGTTGCTTGGCAAAATCTTTGGCGTCGGGAACGACTTCGTACGGTTCATCCTTGAGCCGCGCGATTCGGCAGAACTTTCCGCTCACCGCCAATGTCTGATTCAAAGCCGTGATTTCGTTCATATCAAACCGTTAAATAATTTCCACAAATCGCGATTCACAAACGCGTATAATCAACCAATTTCAAACCGCGCGTGCTCGTCAAAAAATCTTCGCTCATCAGCCAGTCGAGTTCCGGGGATTTCTCCGGGTGCGTCATCAATTCAACTTTGCCCGACTTTGCTAAATCCACAACCCGCCCCACCCGCTTATTTTGCAAACATTGTTCGAGCGAAAAAAAATAATCGGTGATCGTGTGATCCTTCGCCAGTTTCCGATCCACCCACGCGCGATAACTGCGGTTCAATCCGCTTTTCTCTCCGGGCCAAAATGAAAAATTCCGGCGGACTTTTTTTCCGGCCGGAATGATCCGGTCCAACAGCATGTTCAGGCAAAGGTGTTTGTGCTGGTGTCCGTCTATGTGCGACGGCTCTTGGCCATACAACCGCCGAAACTCTTCAAGCTGCGCCTCGAAATCATGGCGAAAGTTTTGCCGCAGCCACGGGTTGTAAAGCAACTGCGCATATTTATTTTTCACCAAAAACCGGACGACTTTTTCGTGGTTCTCGTTGACGGCTGCGGAAACTTTTCCGTCAAAGCGCTGGTTCAGGTTGACGTGCAAACCCACCGAAAGATTCGCCGCTTTCGCAAGTTCAGCGGCCCGTTCGGTGTCCGCCATGAACATCATCGCCGTCACCGACGTGATGCGTCCGGCCCGAAAACACGCGAGCGCGGCGTCGGTGGCTTTGCGCCAGCCGCCCCAATCATCGGCATTGATGATCAGGAGGCCATCGTTCGCGCCGATCATGACTGGCCAACGCCCGCCTCGGGCACCGCGCGGCGGCCAGTGAAGAACCGCTTGAGCCGCGTCATCTGTTCGCGGCGTTGAAACGCAACCAGTTCTTTGGAAACCGGACGCTCCAATCCGCGCACCATGGACCACATGTAACCCGCAAAAAGTGTGACGCCGCCGATGATCACCGGCTTGCGGCTGATTTGATAAACCGAGCGGAACAATTGCCACAACGGGTGACGCCCGAGCATATAATCTTTTTGCCCGAGCTTGAAACCGTTCATGAAAACATTGTGCTTCGCGGAGCCCATCACGCGATGATGCTCGCAAAATTTTTCCGGGTAAGTGCGCGTCAGCCAGCCGTGCATGCGCGAACTCAACACGGCGATGACGTCAATTCCCCCGCCCTTCACCGGCGTGTATCCGCCGATGGCTTCGAAGCATTGGCGGCGAAATAACTGGCACGCGCCGGAAACGTGTTCGGTGCTGGTGAAACGATAATCGTAACTCACGTTGCCTTCGCGGAACGGCGTGCCGACCAGTCCGAGCTTGGGATTTTCGGCCAGCTTGCCGAGCAGAAATTCGAAATAGACGGGCTCGAATGAAATATCCGCATCGAGGCTGCCAATGACATCGTAGGGAATGTCCTTCAACCGCTCATAACCGGAATTGAAACAATCCACTTTGCCGGCGAAGTGGCGCACCTTGCGCTCCGGACGGCGGACCAATTCGATCCACGGATACTCGGCGGCGTACTTCTTGACGATTTCATCCGTGCGGTCGGTGGAACCATCGCTGACGATCACCCATTTCGCCGGCAGCACCGTTTGGTTGATCACCGACTTGATCGTAAGCTCGATGTAATCCTCTTCGTTGCGCGCGGGCGATACCAACACGTAGGTAAGTGGACTCGTTTTCATGCCGTCAATTCTTTCAGGAATGATGAAGTGCTGGTTTCAGCAACAGGAAATTCTGACACGCAAGCGGCGTAAATCAAGCCGACGCGAGTTCGCTCGACTTGGTGGGCTGGCTCGCGGTGCCGGGAACTTTTTCATTCAAATATTCGTCGAGCAACGCAAGCGCGGCGAACATCGTAGCCTGGCCCCAATGCAGCGTCGGCGTCTTGTTCGTAAGCACCGGGTATTTGCGATAATAAAAATAGCCCGTGCGGTCCTGCATGTTATTGATCGTCCACTGCGCCACCGAAATAGCGGTCTCGATGCTGCGGGGATGCAGGTCGCGCAAATTGACAAGCGTCTCAATCGCCTGCGAGGCGCATTGGATGTCGAGCGGACGCGTCTTGTAATCGTAATAGCGCGGGGTTCCGTCCGCTTCAAAAAAAGTCTCCACGAAAAACGTGTAACCTTTTTTCAATTCCGGCAAAAATGTTTTGTCATTTTTCCAGCGGATATAATGGTCGAGCGCTTCGAGATTGTAACCCGTGTGGAAGGAGTCCACCCACGCCCATTTGGGATGATTGCCGTAATTCCATGCGCCGTTCGGCATCTGGTCGCGGATGGTGAACTTCACGCCTTTCTCAGCGAGTTCCAAATAAATCGGCTTCGGCGAATGACTGTTCAGGCGCGCGAGAAAACCGGCGCCAAGAATATTCGAATTATGAATGCCGTACTCGCCCTGGATCGGCTTGCCTTCCGGCGTTGGCGTGTAGCTGATGCAAATATCGCCGTGAGACGTGGCGATGTGGCCAAGTTCGTTGCTGGTGAATTCAGCGATGCCGCGCGCGACTTCAAGATAACGCTCTTCCTGCAACGCGTCATAAGCATCCAAAAACGCATGACCGATTAAGCTCGTCCAAACCACCGTCGGCGTGCCGGGTGCGATGCGTCCGCTGCGCGATTCGTAATCAAAATGATTGCCCCACGCGTAACCCTTGAATTGCGGGCAGCGATTTTTGATGAGCCACTCCAGGCACGAATGCATCTTGGCGAGATATTTTTTATCGCCGGTCGTTTGATAAAGATGCAGATAGCCTTGCGCGAAAAATCCCATGCCCTTGCTGCTGTTCGAGGGCTTGATGCCGAGCAGCGGACGGATGTTCATCGGGAACCGGCGGACGCCCTGCTGCCACACGCGCTTCATGAACGGATTGCCGAACGAGAAGATCGGCGCCAGCGGTGAGGACAAACCGTCGAACGTATCGTAACCCTTCCATTGCGCCTGCGTGGACCAGTCGTCCAGTTTCAGGAGTGATTCTCGGATTTGGCGGCTGGCGTTGGTGTTGGCCATTGTCGTCATTTGAGCAAAGTCTGGTAGGCAGTTAATAAATTCCGGCCGGTCACGGCCCATTGCAAATCACTCTCCACGCGTTCGCGGCCAAAGCGGCCCATCTTCGAGCGTAGCTTTTCATCGTCCATCAATTTCACGATGCCCTTGGCAAAAGCCATCTCGTCATTCGCCGGAACAAACAACGCCGCCTGTTGCGCGGAGAAGCGCGTCTCTTTCAAATCGAATGAAACGATCGGCTTGGAGAACGCCATGTATTCCATGATCTTGATCCAGGTCGAGACGTCGTTGAGCGGGCTCGACGGATCGGGATCCATGCAGATGTCTGCCGCGGACAAATTTTCCATCAATACCTGGTCGGAAACGAAACCGGGCAGTTCGACGTACGCCTCAAGCTTCAATTCCCGCGACAGTTTGCGCAGGTCTTCGAGCGAGTCACCCATGCCCATGATGACACAATAAAAATCCGTGCGCTTGAGGTCGTGAACCAAATGACCCAAGGCACGGAGCAAGTAATCAACGCCGTCCTGCGGGTTAAGGCTGCCGATGTAACAAAAGATCATTTTGTTCATCGCCCGAAGACGGGGACTCGACGGTGGAACCTGCATCCGTTCAAGGTTCGGACCGTTGCGGACCAGAAAAATAGTTTCAGCTTTGCGACCGCCGCGCGCGATCTGGATTTCCTTATACGACTCGTTCGTCGCGATGGTGACGTTCGCCAGCTTGAGATTGCACCACTCGAAAATGCGCAGCAGCGTCGTGTAAAATCCTCCGCGCGAACCGTAGCGCGACTGATAAAGCTCCGGGCAAAGATCGTGATGATCGAAAACGAATTTCTTGCCGATCAACTTATACGGCAGCGCGACCAGGAACAGCGTGTCCGGCGGATTATGCGCGTGAATGGCGTCGAACCCGCGCGTGAAAAAAATCTTCAGGCTGACGAGAAAGCACGCGGTGGTGAAATAGCTGTACTCGATGCAATAGCCGAGAAACGATTTCGCCAGCAGAAATAATTTGCCGATGAACGATAATTTATCGGAAGGCGTCTTCTGAAAAAGTTCGATGCGCGGCAGCCGGTGGACATGAATGCCATTGAGCACTTCATAGGGCGCCTGGTTTTTCTTGCGAAGACAAATCACCGAAACCGTATAGCCGGCTTCGTTCAACAGCGTTGCTTCATTTTTGACCCGGGTATCCTGGGGAAAATTGTTTTCCACCAGCATTAATATCCGGCCGAGGGATTTCGGCATAACAAATAATCAGGGACAACTTACCAGCAGATGCCTTCGTAGCTTGAAGGGGCTTGGGATGGTTCAATGATGCGGACCAGGTCAATCACAGTGACGCCTGGCGGTACTTGGTTCACGACTGCCTGGAATTCCTTATTGCGCTTGCTCACGATGACGATGTCGCAGTCCTTCAGGACATCCGCAGCCTTCGCGACCAGCAGCGACGAGATGTGCGGGATGGTCGCCTCGATGTAACGGCGGTTGGAGCCGATCAACTGCGAAAGCGAAACTTCTTCGTCATATACTTTGAGTTGATACCCCTTGCCCAAAAGTTGCTCGATCAAGATCACGATCGGGCTTTCGCGCAAGTCGTCCGTGCCCGCCTTAAAACTCAGGCCCAGGACGCCGACGCGTTTCTTGCCCGTCTTGCGCACGAGATTGAACGCGTGGTCGAGATGGCGGCGGTTGCTTTCCAGCAGGGAATTCAACACCGGGAAATCGAGGTCCTGCTGGCGCGCGAGATGCAAAATGGCGCGCAAATCCTTTGGCAGGCACGACCCGCCAAAAGCAAACCCGGGCTTCAGATAGTAAGGAGACAAGTTCAATTTGCCGTCTTTGCAAAAAACTTCCATGACTTTGTGGCTGTCAATTCCCAAGCTCTTGCTGAGAACGCCCACTTCGTTGGCAAAGCAGACTTTCAGCGCGTGAAAGGCATTGCAAGAATATTTTATCATTTCCGCCACTGCGATCGGCGTTTTTTCCAGCGGTGCGGCCAGGCTCTCGTAGAGTTTGCCGACGGTATTGATGCTGCGCTCGTCCAAACCGCCGATGACCGTGAAGGGCGGATTGTGAAAATCCTGCACAGCGGTCGTCTCGCGCAAAAATTCCGGATTCATGCACACGCCAAAATCTTTTCCGGGCGTCTTGCCGGAGCGTTCGGCGAGCAAGGGAATGATGATATTTTCGACCGTGCCGGGAATGACGGTGCTGCGGACATTGACGACGTGATAGGCCGAACGCTCGCGCAATTTATCGCCGAGATGCGAGACGACACGCTGAACGTGATCGAGACAAAGGCTGCCGTTGCTGTTGCTCGGCGTGCCGACACAGATGATGGAAACATCACCCAGATCTTCGACTTCGCGGCGGGCTTGCAGACGGCCGGACGAAACGCCCTTGCCGATCAAATCCTCGAGGCCGGGCTCGATGAGCGGGCTGTGGCCGGAGTTGATGAGGTCAATTTTGTTCTGGTCGAGGTCCACGCCCGTGACGTGATGCCCGCAGGACGCGAGGCACGCCGAGGTGACACACCCCACATAACCCATGCCAAAGATGGTGACTTTCATGATGGTAAAAACTGGTTGAACTTTGAAATTATTTTGCGGGCGAATTTTCCCGCATTGCCGGAGGACGCTTGACGTCCTGGGTTTGCAGATACCACTGGACCAGATCTTTCGGGAGCGTTTGCCAATACTGCCCGGCGTACTTGGTCTTCACGTACTCCAAAAACTTTTGATACAACGCGGCGGGAAATTCGCGCGGGCCGCTTTTGCCGGGACCAAAATTCACGTAATCGGGATGCACGATGAGCATCGCCATGCCGCCACGGGAAACGATCCAGTCGAGCTTCTTCGTCCAAATATCAATCGAGGTTTCCTGGAGCGAGATGAACAGCGTTGAGTCCTGCACCAGCGTGTAAGGCAGTTCAACATAGCCATTGCCGGTCCCGTTCTTTTTCAGGAACGGAAAAATGGTGCCGACCCCGTCCGGCTCCGGCTCGAAAGGATCCGTGTCGAACGTGGAGGCATCATACTGGATATTCAACTGATGCAGCCACTCGAGATTGCGCAGCATGAAACCGGAACGAAAACCGGTTGAGCCCCACTCCTTCAGGTAACGGTTGATCTGCCGCGCTTTTTTCGCGAAGTCTTCCTTCGTCCAATACAACTTCCCGTCGTGATGCAGGTCGTGGACGCCGATCTCGCAACCGGCCGCCTGCAATTCCTCGCGCAATTCGCGCGGGACATTGTATTCGCCTTCGGGAACAAAATTGAAAGACGAGCAAAAGCCCAGTCCCTTTTCTAACTGCATCAACTGGCGGCAGCGCGTCACTCCCAGCGGGCCTTCTACGTCATGGGTCAGGACGAAGGCGAATTTTTTGCCATCGGGCCAGCCCGGCCAGCCCGGCGGAGTGAAGCCCGCGGCGGGATTGATCGGCCAGGTGTGTTGACTGTCGCGGCGGGCGCGGCGGGCCAGAACGCGGCGGGCGGCAATGCGCAAACGCCACGGCAAATAGGGCTTTAGATGATAATAAAGAGCGAGGTTAAACACGTGACGATCGTTTGAGGAAAAACGGGGATTCAAAAAACGATATTTTGCAACTTGTATGGCGCTGAACCGGAAGCACAGCCCGACGGGAAATCATCGGAAAACAATCTGCGCGCCCGGCCCATTTGCCAAGTTCAAAATTCCTGGTGAAAGCGTTTGGGGATGTAAGTGCGGGTCTTGTTGAGCACCACACTGACGTTGGCTTTCGATTCAGTCAGCAAACCGCCGGCTTGTTTGACCACGTCGCGGCTGGTCTTTTCCGCTTCCACGACGAGCAGCATCATGTCCATGAAACCGGCAAGGCGTTGCGTCACGCCGGTGCGCGCGATGGGCGGCATGTCGAAGATGATGTAATCGTAATCGCTGGCCTTGAGCTTGGGCAAAAGGTTGGCGAAACGCTTGGGCAGCATGCGCGAGAGCTGGTCGCCGTTCGATTTGCCGGAGACGACGTAAAGGTTGTTCTGCACCATCGCGCTGTCGCGGGTTTCGTTGGCAAGCGCGGCGTCGAGTTCGCAATTCGGTTTGCCGTTGTAGAACTCCTGCGTGGCGCCATGCTCAAGGTTCATGTCAATCAGCAGCACATTGCCATCACCCGTTTCGGAAAGCGAAGCCGCAAGGCCCGCCGCGATGGTAGTCGTGCCCGCGCCCTGCTCGGAACCGGTGACGGCGACAAGCTTGGGTTTGTGATTGAGATTGTTGACTTCGAAATACGAAATCAAACGGTCGCGCAAGGCTTCATAATAATTGTGCAGCGAATGATTGCGGTCCCACGGCGCGACTTCAAGCCGGTTGCCCTTGGCGCCCGCGCCATTGACAGCCACGCCGGATGCCGCCGGAGCAGCGCCATTGGCGGCAGTGCTGCCGTTGCCATTCACGGTTTCAGGAAGCAACGCGGCTGGTTTGCCATTTCGCTTTTTCGCGCCCGTGCCAAGGAAGCGCGAGCCATTGGAATAGACATCGGGGATGGAAAGGAAGAGGCGCATGCCGAGGCTGCCTTCGATTTCCTTGGGACGGCGCACGCTGTGGTCGAGATAAAGTTCAACGAAAAAGGCCCAGACCAATCCGGCCAGGATTCCCATGACCGCGGCGATGCCCATCATCTTGGGCGTCTTGGAACGCTCTAGCGAAGGGGGAGTCGGCTTTTGGGTGACCTGAATGTTGGCGTTCTTGCCGGCGGTGACGTCGTTTTCGATCTTGGCCTGTTCGAGGCTGTTCAAATAATTGCGATAATATTCCTCGCGATAATGAACCTGGCGCTCGAGTTCCTGAATGGCCGGCGCAGCGGCATCCAGGTTCGTGGACTCGGCGTGAAGTTCGACCATGTCCGCTTGAAGGATCTTGATTTTTTCCTGCAAGTCGTCAATCGCGTCCTGTTCATCGGTGATACGGTCGTCGGTGGTCTTGACGGTGGAACGAGTGCCATCAGTATTGGAAGCGATCTTCAAATGGCGCAGGCGCGGGTCGGCTTTTTCCAGGTCTTGTTTTTTCTTCAATGCGATTTTGAGCTGGGCAAACTTCTCCTGAACGAGGCTGTTGTGCTCAGGCAGCTCAACGCGCATGTTGTCATAACTTTTCTTGATCAGATTGTAGGCTTCCCGGGCATCGTTATATTCATCAATTTGATCATCCGTCAGTTCCGGCAATGTATTGGAAGACGTCACGGATGAGGCTGCCACATGGTTGGTGGAATCCTGCAGTTTCTTCAAATTGTTTTGGCGCTGAGTCAACTGGCTTACCGCGGCCATAAGGTCATAACGGATTGAAGACATCTTCTGGCTCGTGGATTTCCGGGCTTCGTCGAGATCGCTTATGTTGGCCTTGGCTTTTTCCCGGCGCAGATTGTCTTCGGCCGCATCCAATTCACTTTTGAGAGTGCTCGTTTCCGACTGCAACGTGTCATAGGAGGAGTTGGCGGAACTATTCAGTTCGGCATGGCGGCTTTGGTAATCCACCACGATTTCCTCAAGGACGCGTTGCACCAGATCCTTGTCCGGATGTGAAAAGATGACTCGCAATACCGGGCTGTGCGGGACGCGCTGGATCAAAAGATTATCATGGATCGCCGTGGCAGCGGCGACCACATCGCTTCCTCCACCCAGCTTGGCGAGGACTTTTTCCGGCCCGACATTGGTCGCAACTTGCTTGGCCAGGTCGAAGCTATTAATGATGGTGATTTCCGTATTGATGATGTCGTCGCCATCATGGTACGGGACGATGGTATCCACCGCCGAAGGCGTCGGACTGACCGGCTTGGTGCTTTCGACGTATTTGATCCAGACGTCCGCCTCGGATTGATACGTGGTGCCACGATAAAAATAAATGCCGGCGGCAGTCGCGAGACCAAGGATGGAAAAAATAAGTATCTTCCACTTGTGCCGGAAAAGCACGTAGTAGATGTCGTTCAAGGCCAATCCCACAACCGGCGGATGATTGGCGTTTCGTTTCTCGTTCATATGATTGATGTTCCCGACCGACCCGGTGAAAATCTTGTTTGATCTTCGATAAAAAATTCTGCTTATGCCCAATGGCGATACAAAGCCGCCCCGACCCATCGCGATGCAAATATCGGCATGCGATTAAAAAGCTGATTGTGCCACCCGGAAGATTCGTCGCGATCCTGCACGAACCGTTCCTGCCGAAAATCATATTTCACATATTCAATCGGGTGCTCGGCAGCGCCCCAATTCAACTTAAACCGCCGCAGACCTTCATTGCCCAGCGACGTCCGGCCAAGATGCAAACTCGCACAACCCATTGCCGCGTGCCACTTGATCGCTTCCCACATCACGAGGTTGTTGCCCCGCAACTGCTGGACCGTCTCATCCGAAGCGCCGTATTTGTATATGGCACGTTTGCCAAGCCGAAAATAAACCGCCGCCGCGATCGGCCGCCCCTCGAACCGGGCGATAAAAATATTCCCAAAATTCTTGGACAACACCTGCCGGTGGATATTCTCAAAAAAACCCAACGGTTGTGGCGGCATCCCGTGTTTTTTACGCGTCTGACACAGCAAATCGTAAAAAACTCGCATCGCTTCCAGCGATTCCGACACTTCGACCGTTACTCCGGCTTTTTCCGCTTTGCGGATTCCGCGCCGTACCGAGCCATCCACCCGCTCGAAAAGCCGCGCTTCACCCGCCATCAAATCCAACTCGTGCCCGTAAAACGAAACCGAGGCTGGCACATCGCCAAACCATTTTCTGCCGCCGCGGAATTCAACATATTTCCATTTCCGCGACCTGCCAAATTCGAGCACCGCGTCACTCACCTTTTTGAATGCCCCGGCATCGGCATAAAAAGGTTCGCTATCATCAGTGAACGGCAGCGAAACTCCGCGCCGTCCCGTCAGCCAGCTATCCACTTCCATCATGGGCAGCAACGCTTCCATGCCGCCCGCGCCCGCCACCGTGAAATATTGTGGCACGAAACCGTATCCTGCCAAAACTTCCGTCCACTCGGCGCTTTGAAAAAACGAACTGTTCGGCAATGCAGCCAACTGTTCATCCCAGCCCGGCTGCCCGGCGGGATTGACGCGTTGCACAGCGGCTTTCACAGGGGTGCGAGCCCCGGCAGGCGCGTCACTCGCGCTCAAAGCCAGTGGCGCCGGCTGCATTACGTCACCTGGGCACACTCGTTAGTGACCAACCGATTGGATTTTTTAACGACGCGCGCTGGATTACCAGCGACGATTGCGCCCGCAGGCACGTCTTTGGTCACGACGCTGCCCGCGCCGACCAAAGCGTTTTCGCCCACCGTCACGCCGCACAGAAGTGTCGCTCCCGAACCAATGGACGCGCCGCGTTTCACAAGCGTGCCGACGCAGGCCCAATCGGCCTCGGTTTGCAACTGGCCGTTGCCAGCGGTTGCACGCGGATGACGATCGTTGATGAACGTCACGTTGTGGCCGATGAAAACCTCGTCTTCAATCGTCACGCCTTCGCAGATGAATGTGTGGCTGGAAATCTTGCAGCGGCTTCCGATCTTCGCGCCTTTCTGGATTTCCACGAAGGTGCCGACCTTGGTGTCGTCACCGATCTCACAACCGTAAAGGTTGGTGAAATCATACACCTTCGTATTGTTGCCGAGTTTCACGTCGGCCGAGATGCGCTTGAACGCTATGGGAGTGGAACTCATGGATCAGCGTCCGCTGACTTCGAGTTTGGGCGTTCCACCGCGCGGCGTGCGCTTTTTCGCCGGCGCAGCCGCCGGAGGGGTGAAAGCGACTTTGACCGCGAGATCAGCAGTCGTGCCGTTGGCGCCGTTGCCATTGCCATTGGTTCCGTTCACACCGTTGGTGTGACCGTTCGTGTATGGCTTCGAGGTCAACTCAACCGGCCCGCCACCGCGACGCAGCGATTCCGAAGAGGCTTCGAGAATTTGCACCAACTCAAGTCCGCGGCTGCCGCTGGTGAGCGGGGCCGTGCCGTGGCGAATGCAATCGAGAAAATGCTGGCACTCGATCTTGAGTGGTTCTTCCTGCTTGATGTACGGGACATAAACATCGCCGTAGTGATAAGCGTAATGAAATTCGGCAAAGGTGTCGTAATGCGGTGGGCGTTCCACGCGGGCATCAAAGATCTTGATCTTTTCCTGCTGCACCACGTCGTCATAAACGATCATGCGCTTGCTGCCGACGATGGTCATTTCGCGGACTTTGCGCGGATCGAGCCAACTGCTGTGAATGATCGCGGTCCGCTGGCGCTGGAAGCTCAGGCACATCGTGGTCACGTCTTCGACGCCCGGGGTGACGTGCGCGCTGCCGCGGCAATTAATGGTCACGGGTTGTTCGCCCATGATGTATTGGATGATTGAGATGTCGTGCGGCGCGAGGTCCCAGGCCACATTGATGTCCTTCTGGAAAAGGCCGAGATTCAAACGGCGGGCGGAGATGTAGCGGATTTCGCCGACGTCGCCGCTGTCCACGATTTCCTTGATCTTGCGCACGGCGGGCGAATACAGAAACGTGTGGCCGATCATCAGCACGAGACCGTTTTTCCTGGCGATGTCCACCAGTTCTTCACATTCAGCCACGGACGACGCCATGGGCTTTTCGATGAACGTATGTTTGCCGGCGAGCAGCGCGGCCTTCGCCATCGGAAAATGGAATTTAACCGCGGTGGCGATGACGACGGCGTCGAGGCCCGCGCCGTTCAAGGCGTGGCTGAAATCGGCGGTTCCTTCGACTTCAGGATAAAGCGCGCCGAGATGCTTCAAGCGGGCTTCGCTCAGGTCGCACATTACTTTGAGATTGCAGTCGGCAAGCGAACGGAAATTTCGAATGAGGTTTGGTCCCCAATATCCACAGCCAACTACTCCGACGTTTATTTGCTTTTTCATGTTGTTCCTAGGTTTGTGATCTAATCCGTATCAATAATGGGTTTGAAAGTTCTCGCGGGCACGGGCCGGGCGGACTTCTGCTCGGCTTGTTCAGTGTGCGCCGTATTTTCGGCGGCGCGGCGGCGGGCGCGGGTCTCCAACATCTGGACGATCAGCGCGGGGATGGTCTTGAAAATGATTTTGATGTCCAACCAAAGATTGCTTTTCCGGGAATAATGAATATCCAGCCGCATCATTTCCTCAAAAGTCGTATTGTTCTTGCCGCTGACTTGCCAAAGACCAGTCAAACCGGGCAGCACATTGAAACGCTCCTTCTGCCATGCAAGATATTTGTCAAATTCGTATGGCACGCAGGGGCGCGGACCGACCAAGCTCATGTCGCCCATCAACACATTGAATATCTGCGGCAATTCATCGAGGCCGGAAGAACGCAGCGGCACGCCAAATGGAATGATGCGCGGATCGCCGTGGGCATCCATCTTCACCATCGGCGCATTGGAATCCATCAGGCGCGTCAAATGGCCCTGATGCACGGCGGTGTTGTTGCCGACGTGCATCGTGCGGAATTTGAAGCAGCGAAAACGCGAGCCGCGATGGCCCACGCGTTCCTGGCGGAAGAGCACCGGCCCCGCCGAGACGCAACGGACAAACAGCGCGATGCCCAGCATCACCGGGAACAGCACCGGGAGAGCCAGCAGAATAAGCGCGATGTCCAGGACACGCTTCCAGCGCGGAATCTCCAGCGTGGAGAACTCAGGCGCTGGATTGGGCTGGCTGTCGTTACCGATTTCCATTTGGGCAATTCTTAAATTTTCAACATCAGTTGGTACGTCCCGTCGCGGTCATTCGTAAGCAATTATTACTCCACCATCACACTATACGAACGACAGATGGCATTCGGATGCCTTTTAAGTGAACTCGCGGAAACAAGGTTGTAAGTCATAAGTTTGGTTGTGAGTTACACTTTGGAGCCGAGTAATTGAAAATCCGTTTCCTGCATGGCCTCGCTCGTGCGCTTTTGCTGGAAGCTGCATGAAATCAGCGTGCCCCCGGTGGCATTGCGATGCACCTGCAAGCGCCCGCCCGCCATGGTGGTGCGGAATTTGATGATGCTGAGGCCGATGCCGAAATTCCGCGCCTCGTCCTCGTCGCTGCCCAGGCCGTTGTCTGTCACGCTCAAATGAATGTTGTCACCCTCTTGCGAAAGGCGGATCAAAATCTGGCTGGGGTTGGCGTGCTTGATTGCGTTCTGCACGGCTTCTTGCGCTATGCGGTAAAGATGCGTCGCCACGGCGTATTCGTGAATGAACACCGCTTCGGAACAATCCGCGCCGCAAACCACGCCGGAACCGTGGCTGACATTGCTGGCAAGTCCGCGCAAAGCAATCGCGAGTCCGTCGCCCGCCAGATTCACCGGGCACAGGGCGTTGGACAAATTGCGCGCCTGGGTGATGGCGCTATCGAGCAAGGCGGTGATCTTCGCCGCGCGAACGGCTTCTCCGGGAGATTTGGCGATCAAATCGCGACGCAACAGGTCCGTGGCGAAAGCGATGCTCACGAGTTGCTGGCAGATACCGTCGTGTAAGTCCTGGCCGAGACGCGAACGCTCGCGGTCGTTGATCTCGATGACTTCTTTTTCGAGCAGGCGATGTTCGGTGATGTCTTCGGCAATGGCCGCGATCCGATAGACTTCACCTTTTTCATTGCGGACAGGAAAACCACGGTCACGCACCCAGCGCATCGAACCATCGGGACGGAGGATGCGATATTCCTCGTCGTAGCCGCAATGCTTCTTGATGCTCAAAGCAACTTCCAGCATGCGGTCGCGGTCTTCGGCGTGAATGGCGTCGAACCACGCGCGGGACGACTGATAAAGAATATCGCAAGAGCGGCCCCAAATTTCCTCGTAGCCGGGGCTGACGTAAACGATCTGCCCTTCATCGGCGTCGGTGATGCGGAAGACGGCGCCGATGGCCTCGGCCAGTTGACGAAAACTTTGTTCGCTGGCGCACGCCTCAGCGCTTCCTTTTTGCGGTGGTATGGACATGGATGGATCTCTCTTTTGGTTAGCGGACTGGCTGTCTCCAGGTGAGGCGGCTGAATCCGGCAAGGCTCCGCACTTGTTGGGCGCGGAGGATTTTCCGCAAAACCAACTTTCGCGCTCCCGGGAGGCCGGAAGCTTGAGTTTTTTCTGGCATTACAACTAGATCCGCAACATGGCTGGTTGCGGCGCGGCCAGCAGTGGCACCAGGCTCGCCATGGTGTTTTTCTCCAGCGCTACAAATCGCCGGTCCACTTCTACGGCCGTCGGGCGGCCTAAAATATCCAATAACACCTGCACCCGCCGCCCCGCCGGCATCACCCGCAGAACCGAGGCATGCATGCCGGTAAAGGCGCCTTCGCCGAGGACCACATCCACACCGGGCACAAGCTGTTCTTCCACCGGCATCGGCTCCTCCGCAGTAAAACACGCCCGCAAGTCGGCAATGACTTCATCTGACACGGGAGGAATGCGGTCGGCAAAATGCACAATCGAACTCACGCCATTGGTATAACGGATTTCGTCGAGCCGCTCTTGAATCACGCAATGGACGAAGACGTAGCAGGGAAAAAGCGGTTCCACCACGCGAACCAGGCCGCGGCGAGTCGAGCGTTCCATCCGCAGTTGCGGATTGAACACTTCTATTCCCAAGTGTTTGCGCATGTTCGCCGTGGCGATATGCTCGTGCTTGGGCTTGGTTCTGGCACAGTACCAAGCTGGATGATTAGTAATCATTCTCAGATCGGGAAATAAGCAGCTTTCTTTCCAAAATTTCTCGGCAGCCGGGTTTTGGCGAAGACCGATGTAGTCCTGAGGATGACTTTTGACACGTTTTCGCATGAAAGCAAGTGACATGTCAAAGATCCACCTTGGGCAGAAAAATCCCCGAAACAGGCGGCTTTTAATAGAAATACAATCGGTCCAGCAATCATGCGGCGGAAGTTATCCTACAAATCAAATCGGTTGTCTGTCGTGGCCCGCCCTCATTTTTCTGTGGCGTGCCATTGGACAGCTTGTAATGGCAACCGCCACAAACTTTTTTTCTGGCGTGGCTTAAAAGTATTGCAGAAAGTCGGCGAATGCCTCGTTTAAGGGTATTTTGCTAGCCATCAATGGTTTGGGTTTCCATAATTTGCGACACTGGCCTGTCTGTTTCTGTCATTTTTAAGACAGTCGTCCCGGAGCCCATTACATTGGCAGAAGAAACCGCCGTAGGGGAATACGCCAAAAGCGTAGAGGGCGGAAATTGCTTTCCGCCCTCGATCACTATGTATCCACTTTAACCTGAAAATCAGCTTCGGCGCAGCTTTCGATTGGCCACACCCAAGGCGCCCACTACCAGGCCGAGCAACCCCAAAGTAGAGGCCGCATCGGGACTCGGCGTGAGGTCCGTCGTGGTGGTGGTCTCATACAACAACCCTTGCGAACCGCCGACCATGCCATTCGGTTCGACCGGCGCCAGCCATTCCACATTGTTCGGAGTCGGATCGTTGGCCAGATTGCTGAGCAATGACGTCGCGTAGCTCTCCACCGCGAGGCTTTGCATATCCGAAGTAGTGATATAAAAACCATTGTTGGCGGCACTGGTAAAGCTGAAGCCACTGCTGATGTTGTTATAAAGCAATTCCCAGATGGCCAGTTGCAGGCCCGCGGTCGTGACCGCGCCACCCGCCGTGGCCGCATTGCGATCTGCGGCCCAAAGCCGCGCCACATTTTGAATACCGCCGCTGATCCAAGTAGGACTTACGCCGGTCGGCGAAGAAGCCGTGATCGGCGTCGGGCTATATGTATAGCTATTTTGCAGGAACGCCCCCACGTCGGTGCAATAAGTCAAAAGCGGTGTCGTGAACCCCGGAGTCGTCGAAGTCATGACAAATTCCCCAACCAACGCGCCCCCATTATAGTCAGCGGTGTGGATGCCCATAATGACGCCGCCGCCGGTTTCGCCAGTATAGTTGTACTGCACCACAGCCGCCGCGGAAGAGACTTGGACTGCTGAGGCCAACCCGGCAGCCGCGAGTGCGACCTTGCCGAGTAAAGGAATGTTTTTCATAGTTTTTTTACCGATCGCAACATTTACAATGCTGCCGGGTATGATATAGCAAAAGGATTGCCAGAAGGTTTCTTATTTTTATTAATTCCTTTCTATTAACGATTTATGAATATTCAATTTTAAGAAATCCGTAGTGCTGCGGATTTTTTTTCGTGGAGTTTTATGTAAAACAAACCGACGTTTTTCTGGCGACTCCAGCTTTTATCCTGTAAATCAATGATTTGTCCGTGAAAACGCGCCTTTTGCCGCACACAAAATGGAGATTTTTCACTTTTATTGAAAAATGCCGGACGACTACCGACAACCCTCTCCGTAGCAGTTCGTAGAAAAATTTTCATTATTTTGTAAAGAGTTCCGACAGCGTTCAAAAACCAGGTAGTCTTGCTCTAAATACGCTTTGTTTGGCGTGTCGGATGCACTCAGATTGACTTGGAAGATTGCTCAACATACATACACAGCTTGCCGAGCAACATCGGAGGCCGAAAAAATCCGTGTTTCTTCAGTGGTTCAATCCGTGGCGAAAAAATCTCTCCTTTATTGATCCACTCGATGATTCATCGCCCACCCCGAAATAATCTTTACTTTGAGTGCAGAATGTTCTTACGCTCGGCCCCATGTTCTCATCCTTTAAAACAAAAAAGGTCTCACACCTCAACTCAAACCAAATGAGTGCTCTACAAAGGAATTCACCAGCGGCCGCGATTTCTTCCGCCGCGACGGAACAAACCAATTCTGCCGGCCGGTCGGCGATCGCCCGCGGGCTTTTCCTCAAACTCGCCGTGCTCATTGCGGCCCTTGCCATCGTCACCGGTTGCGAAACACAACATTTGCGCTTTGACGACGCCCAGCTTCAGCAGGAGATGGGGACCAATGAAATGGGCATCAACGGCATGGCGATGAGTTCCATGTCCAACACCAATGAGCATTCCGAAACCATTCTCCTTCGCGAAGGTGATGTGCTCAAAATCACTTTTCCCACGGCGGCGAACTTGAATACGACCACCACCATCCGCCGCGATGGCAAGATCGCTCTGACGCTCGTTGGCGATGTTCAGGCCGCCAACAAGACGCTCAAGGACCTCAAGCAGGACATCCTCACGCTCTACAAAGATCAGATAGACACGCATGAAATGACCTTGGAATTAGTTTCCTCGCTTTTCCCCGTGTTCGTGACTGGCGCAGTATTGAGCCCGCACAAAGTTATGTCCGACCATCCGATCACCGCGCTTGAAGCGATCATGGAATGCGGTGGATTTGATTACGCCAAGGCCAACTTGAAATCAGTAACGGTGCTGCGCTGGGAAAAATCCCACTTGCAGGCGTATCACCTGAACTTGAAAAGTGTGATGCGGGGAAACGATGAAAAGCGTTTTTACATGGAGCCCGGCGATATTCTTTTCATCAAGGAGAAGTTTACCTGGTTCTAAGTCCGCACTGGACTCGACCCTTGCTTGCGCAAGCGGTGTTGGGCGGACTGGAGAAGCAACACCTTTTCTGACCACTGCACCGCACGCCCTTCAACGGGCGTTACAACTTAGTAGGCGGAGCGCCAATCACTCGACTTGCTGACGGGCTCGGCGCCCAGATGAAAACCGTTCTCGTCCTGGTAACCCACAGGCACTTGCTTATCCATGGCGGCGCGCACCTTGGCGAGGATGCCGGCGAACAACATTGTGACCACGATAGCGTAGAATGAATTCTTATTTGTCATACGCTTTATTGAAAGCATCGTAAGTGCCAAGGCAGAAATCGACTATTTTTGGCGCATTTTGATGATATTTCACCCGAACTGTCCTGTTTTCCACCTAAAACTGTCTACTGTCCTGTGTCTTGTGTCTCAGAAGAAGACACTTCACGCGTCAAAATGCCCCATCAAATCTCCTTCTGTTCCCTGGCAAATATCTGCCTCACTTAAGATTGTTGATATATAAACAATCTGGTGGCGGAGGCGGTTTGATCTGCATTCCTCACTCAGGAAAAAATAATCTTCCCGTTATAGATTGAGCGACCGGATTAACGCGATTCTTCTAGCCCGAAAATTCTCAGGTTTAAAATTCTTATCTATAAGAATTGCGAAACAGTAGCTTAACGAAACCGGAATGAATTAATTCTAGACAATGTCTTGTTTGTCTGTCCTGCTCCGCGTCAACCTATCTGAAATTGCCGCCGTTTTCTTTCCAAAACCCGTCCGTAATCTCAGCGCGCTTTCATTGATTTTAATCAATGTTTGCAATGGTTTAATCCACCACTGCTGATTCATCAAATCCGCCCCTGTCTGCCCTTTATCGGCTTGGCGAGGCAAATGCTTTAATGGGTTTAGGCAAGTTACTTCGGTAACTTTTTTAGTTAGGTTTTAATTTTTAGTTTTTAGAAAAGATCAATTATTCATGAACGCACGGATTGGCGATTTCTTTTTTGCTTATCCGGCTTCGCAAAGCCAAATGAAAACTTCCACTGAATTGGATATGCGACATGAAGGCAGCAAGGAAGCCGCCCCGAAAAAGAGCTGGACGTTTGCCAGCCTGGTGATGTTTTTCCTTCTCTGCCTTACTGCTCGCGCGGATCAAAGTGTCATGCTCGGGTGGACTCCTTCCACCAATACGGTCGCCGGATATTTCGTTCACTACGGCGGCGTCAGCCACAATTATGCGGCCAAGCTGGATGTCGGCACCAACCTCGTCGCCAATTTTTCCAACATGCAGCCCGGTGCCACGAATTATTTCGCCGTTACCGCCTATGACTCGGCCGGCAACGAAAGCGATTATTCCACTGAGGTTGCGTTCATCGTTCCGGGTGTGATTCGTTTCCGTAATGCGATGGCCGCCAATCAAGCCGCGATGCTCGAATTCCCCGTGGCTCCTGGCCATTGGTACGAAGTTCAAGCCAGCACCGACCGGCAGAACTGGAGCACGATCGCCACGACGGCCATGTGCACCTCGAATTTTTGGAACTCATTTCAGGATCCCAAGTCCCGCGCGTTTCGCAGCCGCTTCTATCGCCTCGCACTGCATTGATTAAAACGCGCGGCACGCGCCAAACGCCGAACGCGCAAAAAATTGGGAAACCTCTGGAAGCATCAAAGTCGTTTTGAGAAACCGCAAACCCTGAATTCCATCGTCGAATGAAATTGCACAATCATCAGGGCAAACCCACCGACGTAGCACAACTTCGCGCCAGCCTGCGATTGATCATGGCGTTGCGTTTCGGTCATCAACTTCCTTTCAGACTGCGGCCAGTAGTTGATTTTCCTTTGCGGAATATATCCCCCTCCCACGCCAGTCTGATCACTCCAGCCCGCAATTTATTTCCTGCCGGAAATTTTGTTGGTTGCCGCTCCCTCTGTAGCTGCCGCTCGTGCCGTCGGCAACTTCGCAGGTATCTTCCCGCCGCCGCCTCCCGGCTGAATTAAAAGCTTCGGCGCTCCTTCTCCAAACACTAAACGTCAGCGCCAATACCCCGGAACGCGGTGCCATCCGTAAGGGCCATAATCCCAACGCGCGCCAACCCACACCGCGTGCGGATAAGGTCCCACTACCCAGCGTCCCCGAACCCACACCCACGCAAAGCCATTCCAGACATATTCGCCGCTGACATAAGTATAATTCGGCCCCGGAGCCGCTACCACAGTTTCAGTCACCGGAGTTGGCGGCGCCTGGCTGACGGTGGCATTGCTCGTATTGATCATGTACGAAATGACTTTTTGGCTGACGCCGGAACTGCTCAGGTCAATGATCGCATTCGCATCCAAGTGATAGACCGTGTGCGTATTGTTGATCTGAACAATGATATTGTCGTCAGTGACGCCGGACTTGGTCATCGCCTTCACCTGATCAATTGTCAACGGCTGCGCGGCGGGCGCGGGCACATAGACGGGAGCTGGTGGCGGTGCGGAATAATATTGGCGGCGCGCTTCGTTCTGCTCGTCCACACTGTGACCCACCAGGCCTCCGGCAATCAAGCCAGCCGCTCCGCCGATCAATGCCCCCGCGCCGGGATTTCGCCGGTCCACAAGCGCCCCGATCGTCGCGCCACTGGCTCCGCCGATCAACGCGCCGGAAGCGGTATTGTCCGGCCGACCATCAGGCGAATAACAACCCGCCAGCAGCGCAACCAATCCTCCACAAGTAGAAACCTTAATCAAAGTCGCTTTCATAAATTATAGACTCTTCCTTCTTACCAAGACCCACGCCCGGGCGAAAAGTTACGCCCGGGTTTGCTCCTCTGAAATCACCGGCTCAGCGATGTCCGTGAAATCCGCCACCGCCATGAAAACCACCGCCGCGGAATCCACCGTAGTAGCCTCCACGATACCCACCCCAACGGCCTCCGTAATAACCTCCCCAACCCCAGCCATAACCAACGCCGATGCGCAACCAACCGGGCCCAACCCAAAGACCATCCACGCCATAATAACCCGGTGACCAATAATAATCCGGTCCCGGCGAAACGTATTGCACGTCAGGTTGCTGAACCACAACCGTGGTGGGAGCGGGCTGCTGCACCACCGCCTGATTTGGATCCGCCGGCGCGGGCGGCGGAGCTTGAGTCGTTTGGGTTGGCGCAGGCGTATTGGCATAACCGCCCGGACCGTAAGGATTGTTGTTTCGCAACATCATATCGTGATTGAGCATCGCAGTGATCACCGAGGACGAAACCCCCGCTTCCTTGAGATGCACAATGTCGTTCGCCGACAAATTATATAGCGACTGCGAACCGTTCACATAGGACAACACCACATCGTTGCCCAACCCGGCGCTCGACAACTTGACGATCTCATTCACGTTCGGTGGAAGCACCATCGAAGGCACAGTCGCTGCCGGTGCCGGCGCCGGTGTTGTCACTGTGTTGGTCTGCGCATACCCCGCAAGGGGCAATGCCACTGCTAACATCAATCCCGCCTTGTTCAAAAAATTTAGTTTCATAAAAAGCTCACCTTCTACGGCTTCTCGCCGTTATACCATTGGACTGCTAATGCCTCGGATTATTCAGGCGCTTCGATGTGCGCACAACTGGCATCCGCTCATCCACTTAAAGTAACCTCACCGATTTAAGTGAAAAAGTCAAAAGCCCGAAGTCTCCCTTGTCCTCCTCCAAAAACCCTATAACGATAAATTCCCGCAACCGTCACACCTGCAAGCCCATCTTTACGCCGTCGGACTCGTTATGCTTTCCGAGCCATGCGCCGCGTAATGCGCCGCGCCCAGCAACGCCGTTTTTTGATTCAACACCACGCGAATCGGCATCGCTTCCAATAGTGGCCGCATCCGGCCTTTGCTGAAAAATGCGTTCAGAAATGCGCCCTTCTCCAAATGCGGCAAAATCTTCGGCGCAATTCCCCCGCCGATATACACGCCGCCGATGGACATTAATTTCAGCGCCAGGTTGCCCGCCTCCGACCCGTAATAAGTCACGAACATGTCCAGCGCTTGCGCACAACGCGAACTCGTGCCTTTTAATCCCGCCACGGAAACCACCGCGCTCGGATCGCCCTTCGCCATTTCGTCCGCGAGCGATGCCGGCTCTTCGCCGCGCTTGGTGTCGCGCAAAAATTGATAGATGTTATAAAGCCCCTGCCCCGATAAAACTTTTTCCCAACTCACATGCCCGAACTTGTCATTCAAGTAAGCGAATAATTCCGCATCCAGTTTCGTGAGCGGCGCAAAATCCGAATGACCGCCTTCGCAGGCGAACGGATGAAATTGTTTGCCGTCCCAAAAAAGTCCCGCCTCGCCCAGTCCCGTGCCCGCGGAAATCATCGCCGCGTTTCCGGTTGCATCCGCTTCGCCGGCATTCAGCGTGTGCAAATCCTCTGGCGGCAATTCTGCCAGGCCATAACCGTTCGCCTCAAGATCGTTGATCATCGAGACGGGGCCGAGTTTTAGTTCGTCAGAGATTTCGCCCGCCTCAACTTTCCAGGAAAGATTCGTGGCCTTCACGACGCCCTTGCGCACCGGACCCGCAACCCCGAAACACGCGCGCTCTATCTTCGGCTCGCCAACCTCACCCAAAAACTCCTTCACCAAATCTTGCAGCCGCGCGTAGGCCTTGCTCGGGCGCGTGCCCTCGCGCACTAATTTTAGCTGGCGCCCATTTACTTCAAAAAGCCCCAGATTAACTTTCGTCCCGCCAATATCTCCAGCCAGAATCATGCGCCCGATTAAACTGCATCGCCGCAAATATTCCAGCGTAATATTTCACAGGTTTCATTATACCCACTCACGCGCACCGAGACGCACCAAACCGCCGTTCGACCTAATTCTCGGAAAATATTTATCCCAGTCTAAGCGAGCTTAAGCGAGCCAAGGCGGACTTATCCGAACCAACGCGAACCATTTTGGCGAACTTATCCGAGCCAAACCGCATCAACTGGCTTTTTTTATCCACTTCAGCCTTCAGAACACCCCGAATCGCTAAAACCGGCCTTGGTATAAACTCTCATCTCCATTGTCAAAGAACTGCCCCCACTATGCCACATCCTCCAAACACAATCCACCCTTCCATAGGTTACAAATGCATATTTCCCAGAGGCGCATTTTGACACTGTTCTGAAATGCAGGAAGGCGGATTTTTATTCCCGGGGAGCGCACGCGCCCTCGCGTGCAGTGGTTGGCGCCCTCGCCAACCACATCCGAGATGGTTCGGGAAATTCGCCTATCCGCTTAATAGCTTGTTCACCCAACCACCATCGGCGAGGGCGCCGATGGCAGCACGCGAGGGCGCGTGCGCTCCCCGGGACAAGACCGGCAATCGTACCCCTCGGACATGTGGACGCAAACTTCAAGAACAGTGATGAGATACGCCCGTTTCCCAGCCTCGTCACTCTGAACGATTGCCAAATAATTTAGTCGTGATACCGTTGACGCACCTGCCAGCCATGATTCTTCAGGCATTATTCACCGTCGCATCCCGATGGACGCTTTTTCTTTTCCTCTCGCTAAGTATTCTTGCGCCCTCTCCACTCTTTGCCGCAAGCGGCTTATTTCCCAAAATGCCTCCGGCGACCAATGCTTTCGTGTTTGATATTTCAAACGATGGTGGAAATGCAAAAATGACGGCCTGGTGCCTGCAAGGCGTCGTAAATCAGAAATCGGCGCAAGTATATTTGATTAACAATCCTTGGGATGTCGAGCCGTTGCAACGGTGCGGGCGGCCTTTCGTGAATGTGCCGGCCTTGACCGGGACCAACGCCGGGTTGAGAACTCTGTTCCAGAAATTTCAGGGTCGTGTCGAGAGAATGTTCATCTACGACCCGCAGAAGGATTGGACGTGGTATCTGGCATTGATGTCCGCTTCCCAACAAAATGGAATCGCCGTCACCGAACCCATTCAGCACGCCCTCGCGTCCGAGTTTGGCTGGAAAGGCGAAGTGCAGGACTACCGGGCAATTTGGTCCACCCGGATACAAGCCTACGATTAGGCGCTGGTTAATTTAATGCCGGGTTGCACTAGAAAGGTGATCTTCGCAACCGCCAATCGGCTATTGGATCCGGTAAAAGGGCGCGTCATGGACACCAATCGCATCGGCAATCCCATCACTGATTACGCCGTCGCGAGCAAAGGATTTGTTTTTTGGCTGGATTTTAATTCCGAACGATCTGAAGTAGAAAAAATCTTCCGCAGCGGTTATGGCGTTGGAACCTCATTGATGGGTTATTCGAGCGCCGGAGATGACGGCAATCTGCTGGCCAATCCGCAAGGCATCGGTTCGGTGGTTAGTGAGCTATACGCCAACGGAAGTTTCTGGGCGAGTTTTCCAAATACAACCCATGCCCATGCGCAAGCCAGGGGGCACGCCGTCAAGGCTGAACCGGGGAAAATCTATGCTCACATCATGTGGAGTGACGGCGACAATCTGGAAATGGATCAGAACCCGCTCTACAAATTTTGGCACGATCCCGCCCGCGGCAAAATTCCCGTGGCCACCGCCCTCAGCGTCACGCTTCAGGAGCTAAACCCGCCGTTGCTCGATTGGTATTACACCAACCTGAGCGATAATGACGAATTGATGGCCGGAGCCACTGGCCTTCAATTCATTTACATTCATAATTATCTCGAGAAACTATTTCCTTTTTGGTGTCAGTTAAGCCGGAAATGGTCCGATGACGCGGGGTTTCGCTGTTGCCGTATCTGGCTGGCGGACAAGCCAAGCGTTGAATATGGCGAATACATGGCCACATGCGGATTTGACGGCGTCATGGGCGAAGGCTTTTCCGTTAAATCTGGTTTCCCCATTGGGCTGGATGCCTGGGGAGCCTTTAGCGAAGAAGAATTGTTTCAACAATTTCTCTCAGTAAAGCCAGATCCAACCAAGCCGGTCTTCACCGGTTTCACCTGTATCCTCGACGGTTTCTATCAAGGAGATCGCGGTTATTCAGCAGTGAAACGGCAAATGGACCGGGTTGAAAAGCTCTATCCCGGCCGCTACGTCTTCATGTTGCCCAGGGATGAATTCGCCACGATTCAAGCTTATTACAATTACGATGTGCAGCAAATCTCCGCGCAACCGGATTCGTCTGATGGATTGACTGCGCTCGACGAGGGCGATGGAAAAGCAGCGGTGGTTCAGCGCAACGGCCTGTCGGGCTGGCTGGTATCAAAGCATGATCCTCCAGGCTATCTTTACTTCCGTGTCGAACCGAAGTTTCAACCCAAGCCAGGACAAACACTCGAACTCCGATTGGTTTATCTCGATGCCGGCGTTGGTGACATCGCGCTCGAATATGACTCTTATGATGCTTTTGCTCCGTGGTCGCAAGGGGGCACTTATAAGCGGCACGCCTCTGTGATTCACCGCCTTAATACCGGACGCTGGCAGACGGCTCGCTTTTTTTTCAAAGACGCCGGTTTTGGAAAACTGCAAAATGGCGGCGCTGATTTTCGCATATTCAATGGCGGAGACGACCTTGCAATTCACATGGTGAGAATAAGCCGCGTCGGACCTTGAAGTCAGCCCCGGCAAAAACGACTGCGCCTTTCGCACAAGCCCGGCCTTGTTTCAATCTTGCAAAATCCCATTTGACCAAACGCCCGATGCGATTACTTTACGCCCGTGAAGGCTGGTTTAGCTTCACGCTGTAACCGCTCTTTCGTGGCGTTGTTCCGCCTGTTTTACCACGGCGGGAGTTATGTAACTCGCAGTAAAAGCTTGACCTGCCACTAGCGCATGTTATCTTTACCAGTCAGTCAACAAAACGCACTTTATGGGCCGAACGAGTGATGCCAAAGAACGTTTGCTCCGGGTGGCCTTCGAGCTAATTTGGGAGCAAAGTTATGGCTCCGTGTCCGTGGATAACATCTGCGCACGCGCGAAAGTGAAGAAGGGCAGCTTCTATTATTTCTTCCCCTCCAAGTCCGATCTTGCCATCGCTGCTTACGAAGAACACTGGCAACAAAGCCGCCCCTGTTACGACCGCATTTTTTCCCCGCTCGTCCCTCCCCTGCAACGCATCGAAAATTATTGCCAGAATGTTTATGAGAAACAGCGGGACAAATATGCCAAGACCGGTTGTGTTCTCGGCTGCCCCTTCGGCTGTCTCGGCGCGGAGTTGAGCACGCAGGACGAAAAAATCCGCGCGAAATCCCAGGAGATGTTCGACCGTCATTGCAAATATTTTGAGAACACCTTGCGCGATGCCCACAAGGAAAACCTCATCGAGTCGAATGATTTCGCCGACAAGTCCCAAGCCATTTTTTGTTTCATCATGGGCATGCTCCTCCAGGCCAAAGTCAAAAACGATCCCGAAGTCCTGCGCCACCTCAGTTGCCACATTATGCAGATGATCGGCGCGGCGGTTCCTGCCTGACGCGCTGGGCGTTAGTAATTCTTGTCGTCCGGATCTCCCGCTTCGCCAATGCCGGTGGCTACCACCGACGAAGTCCCCGCGCCGAACTTGATGCGCGTATCATAATCCTTGTCCACTGGCGCTTTTTCCGTCGCGAGCCAGGTTCCCGCCGGCAGATCGGCGTACTTCCCGGTCTGCAAAAGCTGATAGCGATTTAATATCGCATCCAGGTTTGCTTCATCGGCCGGCGAATTTACACCCTTCCAATCCGAAACTGAACTGTCGGTGACGGGAGCTTGAAAATATTTTTTAAGTTGTGAGATGTCCGTTGGCAACTGCCCGTCGTTATCATGGATGTAGGACCACAATGCGCGCCCAAGCGGTAAATTATTTTTTGCCACCCGGCGCAATTCCCGTAGCGAACGGCGAATATCCGCCTCGGTGTCGAAGTCGGCCTTCTTCGCTGCGTTAAGCCAATCGTCCGTGGTGAGAAATTCCAATTCTGGAATTTTTTTATCCGGCATTTGTTGAAGGTATTGATTCAACTGTTCTGCGCGCACCGTCCAATTTTGCGCCAACTGCTCGAGCGGATCGCTGGTGTCCGCATTGCTGCCTAGCGCGCCGCTCCCTAACCGCGTCAATTCTCCCCGCAGCTTCAAGACCTCCGTCCTGCTTTGCGAGAGCCGGGCGTTTTCATCGCGCAAACTTCCTAGTTCAGCTTTCGCGGCATCACGTTCGCGCGCAAGTTGCTGGCTCGCGTCTTCCGACTGCGCCTGCTGTTCGGCCAGCGCCTGGACTTGTTGTTGCAGCGACGCCACCCGGTGAGTTTGATAAACGCCCGCGCCAACAGTCACCGCCAGCGCCGCCGTAATGGATATTTTTTGCAAAGTAGTCATGGCAATGGTTTTGATCGTGGTTGCAGTTGCGGAGGTGACGGCGGTGGTCGCGGCCAAACTTGCGGTGATGGTGGCCGCCAATCCGATCGGCGCGGCTTGAACTCCGTTGGCCGCGAGGACCGTCGCCAAACTTCCCGCGCCCACGGCGACACCGCGCTTCACAAAAATTTCGCGCAATCGTTCCATCGCGCGGCTCACGCGTTTCTGCGCGGCGGCATCGCTGATGCCCAAAGCTTGGGCCATCTCCCGCGCGGATTTGCGCTGGAAAAAATGCAGCCACAGCGCGTCGCGATCCGGGTCGTTTAATTCGCCCAGGGCGTCATCGAGCAGCGGCGAAATATTTTCCCACGACGCGGAAGTTTCGTCCGCCATCAATTCATTCATGGCCAAGGCCTCCTGTTCGCGATTTCGCCGGCGCACTTCCGTGCGCACCGTGTTCGCCGCCAGATTTTGCGCCGTGCGATGCAGCCAGCCCGAAAGCACGGGATGACCCGCAAGTTGCCGCGCATTTTTAGCGCACGCAACCAACACGCTTTGCGTCACATCCTCCGCAAGCTGCTCATCCCGCACCATCCGCAGCGCCGCCGAATAAACGAAATCCACATGCCGCCGCACCAACTCCGCAAACGCGCTCTCCGTTTTGCGCTCGGCATATTCCCGCAATAATTCCTGGTCCGTCTGTTCGTTCACTCATTAAACAGTAACCGCCGAAGTGAAAACCAGACAGGCGGAATGAAGTTTTTTTCGACGGCGGTCTATGGCACGGTGCTTATAACCGTCGAGCCTCCCAACTCGCCAATACACTCCCAAATAACCCACCCACACAGTAGGGCGGAGCTGCCGCTCCGCCGTCCGAAGTCCCGCAGGGACGGCCGAACTTAGCCCAGCCACTTATGGCTGGGTTTATATCCGTTCCAAATCAAGTCCCGTAGGGACGACAGAAATCAACGACCCAACCAACGCCATCCCCGCCACCTGCAATCGCCAACCCGACGCACTCCACTTTCTCGCCCCGCGACCGCGCGGGGAGAGAGCCGGAGAGAGGGGTTCTTATTTCTTCTACTTCAAACCCCAAACTGTAACTTGCTCACCGGTGCCTCCGGATCCCAACCACGGCTCGGCTTGCTATTGATCGAGGAAACCTCCTTGATCGAAATCTGGTTGCCGCGCGCCTTCGCCCCTTTCACCGCCAGTTCCTCCGGCTTGCACGTCTGCTGGTTGATCTTCTGATACGGCGCGGGCTTGTACCGAATATAAAGTTCCGCCGGCGTGTCCATTTCGAAAAATAGAATGCGCGATTTTTCGGGAATGCAAAAATATTCCTTGTTCATGATCGTGCCGCCGAACGTGAACCGCTTCACATACGTCGCGTCGCGATTCGTGTACGCCAGCGTGAACACCCGATCACGCTCCGGCAACCCGCAATAAACCAGGTCCGGCCCCACGAACAATTTTTCCGGCAACTCCGTCACCTTGTAATGCCCATCCTTGAACACCATGATGAGCTTGTCGAACTTCGTGCACTCGACGCGGAATTCTTCACCCGAAACTTTGTAACCCACGTAACCCGACTCGCGATCATACGCCACCTTGAACGACTTGAACGCGACTTCCTTCGCCTCGACTTCGTCGTAACGGCTGCTCTTCGTGAGCCGCGGATACATTGGGCCATATTTTTCCAGCAACCCTTCAAGCCGTCCGATGGCGTATTTCGTGACCGACTTGAGATGCTTGCGCGTCTCTTCCAAATCGGCCTTCACCTTGTCCATCTCTTCGCGATGCTTGTTGATGTCGAACAGCGAAATCCGGCGGATGCGCACGCCGAGCAATGATTCCACGTCCTCATTCGTCAGGTCGCGATACATCTCCTTGCGATACGGCTTGAAACCGTCATGCACCGCTTCAAGCACGGATTCATTCGTCTTCGCCTGCTCGATTTTTTTGTAAATGCGGTTCTCGATGAAAATGCGCACGAGCGTTTTGAAATGCAATTCCTCCTCAAGCTGCCCCTGCTTCAATTCCAACTCGCGCTTCAAATCCGCCACGAGTTTCTCCGTGTTCTCGCGCAGGACTTCGGACACCGTCATCTCGACCGGTCGGTTATTTTTGATGACGATGATGCGGCTGCTGATGCTCACTTCGCAATCGGTGAACGCATACAACGCATCCACCAGCTTCTCCGCGCTCACGCCATTCGGCGCCTTGATTTCAATCTCCACGTCCTCCGACGTAAAATCATTAACCGTCTTGACCTTGAGTTTGCCCTTCGCCGCCGCGTCTTCAATCGAGCCGATCAGCGAATCCGTCGTCGTCATCGGCGGGATTTCCTTGATGATCACCGTGGACTCGTCCTTGACCTTGATCTTCGCGCGGACCTTGATGCTGCCCTTGCCATCGGCATATTCGCGCGCGTCCATCAAGCCGCCGGTGATAAAATCCGGCAGGCATTTGAAGGGCTGCTTCTTGAGTATCGCGATCTGCGCTTCGAGCAACTCGGGAAAATTATGCGGCAATATTTTGCACGCCATTCCCACGGCGATGCCTTCCGTCCCCAGCATCAGCAGCAACGGCAGCTTCGCTGGCAATGCCACCGGTTCCTGGTTGCGCCCGTCGTAACTCGGCACAAACTCAGTCAGGTCATTATTAAAAATTTCGTTGCGCGCCAATTCAGTCAGCCGGCATTCGATATATCGCGATGCCGCCGCCGGATCGCCCGTGAAAATATTGCCGAAGTTCCCCTGCCCTTCGATGAGATAGCGCTTGTTGGTCAGCACCACGAGCGCGTCGTCAATGGACGCGTTGCCGTGCGGATGATATTGCGCGCAATGCCCCGAGATGGTCGCGACCTTGATGAAACGCCCATCGTCCTTCTCATGCAACGCCCAAAGAATGCGCCGTTGCACCGGCTTCAAACCGTCGGAAAGATTAGGAATCGCGCGGTCGCGAATGACGTACGACGCGTATTCCATGAAGCTCGTATTCACGCGCCGATGCAGCGCCAAATCCATTTTGCCCGGTGAAAACGGCACATGCTCAATCGCCGGAACTTCTTCGGCAAGCACGTGGCTTTCGCCGTTCGACTTCGGCGTTTTCGCCGCGTCTTCTTTTGCCGGCGTGCTGGCGTTCGCGGCGGTATCGCCATCAATCGGCAACTCTGGTTGGTCCGGCGTCTTTTTACGTTTGGCTGCGCTCATTCAAAAAATATTTCGTCAAAAATTAATCTTCCACCGGCACCACCAGATTTTCCATGATGAAATCCTTGCGGTCAGGCGTGTTCTTGCCCATGTAGAAACCGAGAATATTTTGCACCTCCGGTTTCGTCGCGTATTCGACTTTGCTCAAGCGCATGTTATCGCCGATGAATTGTTTGAATTCCGCCGGTGAAATTTCTCCCAGGCCTTTGAATCGCGTGATCTCGCAACTTTTTCCAAGCTTGGTGGAGGCCGTATCGCGTTCGGCTTCAGAGTAACAATAAATCGTTTCGTTTTTATTCCGCACGCGGAACAACGGCGTCTCGAGCACGAACAAATGTCCGTCGTGAACCACCTGCTCGAAGAAGCGGAAGAAATAAGTGATGAGCAAATTGCGTATATGCAGGCCGTCCACGTCAGCGTCGGTCGCGAGAATAACTTTGTCGTAGCGCAAACCCTCAAGGTTGTCTTCGATGTCCAGGCTGCGCATCAGATTATACATCTCATCGTTTTTATAAACGATGTCGCGCTTGAGGTCCCAGACGTTCAGCGGTTTGCCCTTCAGCGTAAAAATCGCCTGCATATTCACATCGCGGCAACTCACGATCGAACCCGCCGCCGACTGCCCTTCCGTGATGAACACCATCGAGCCTTTGCCTTTGCCCTTCGCCTTGTCGAGATGGACTTTGCAATCCTTCAACTGCGGAATGCGGATGGTGATCGCCTTGGCGCGTTCGCGCGCGAGCTTTTTCACTTCCTGCAATTCCTTGCGCAACTGCTGGGTGTCCTTCACTTTCTCGACCAATTTTTCCGCAACATCTTTGTTGCGATTAAAGAAGTGCAGCAACTCCTCGCGCACCTGATTCACGAGGTCGGAACGGATTTCCGTATTGCCCAATTTATTTTTCGTCTGCGACTCGAACACCGGGTCCTTCAACCGGATCGCCACCGCGCCGACCATGCACTCGCGCACGTCATCGCCTTCGTATTTGCCTTTCGCGTATTCGTTGACGGCCTTCAACAAGCCTTCGCGAAATGCGCTCAAGTGCGTGCCGCCATCCGAAGTGTATTGCCCATTGACGAAAGAATAAAACGTCTCGCCGTACCGGCTGTTGCTGTGCGTGAAACAAAATTCCAGCGTCTTGCTCGCGTAATGCAGCGGTGGATAAATCGGTTCGCTGTTGTCCGCCTGCAAATCTTCCAGCACCAAATCCATCAGCCCGCGCTTCGATTGAAACGTCTGCCCGTTGTAAATTAATTTTAGCCCGGTGTTGAGATAACTGTAATGCCGCAGCCGTTTTTCAATCAGCTCCTGCCGAAATTCAATCGTTTTGAAAATCGTGGGGTCCGGCTCAAAACGGATCAGCGTGCCGTCGGGTTCATTGGCAAGCTTGCCGTCTTTTTCATTTTTAAGTTTGCCCTGCTTGAAAGCGGCCTCCGCGAATTCCCCGCCGCGATGGCTCCGCACATAAAAATCTTTCGAGAGCGCGTTGACGGCTTTCGTGCCGACGCCGTTCAAGCCCACGCTGAATTGAAAAACTTCGTCGTTATATTTCGCGCCGGTATTGATTTTGGAAACGCAATCCACCACTTTGCCGAGCGGAATGCCGCGCCCATGATCGCGCACCGTCACGGTCGAACCTTCGATGGTGATGTTCACTTCCTTGCCGTAACCCATGATGAATTCATCAATGGCGTTATCAATGACCTCCTTCAATAAAATGTAACAGCCGTCGTCGTAATGCGAACCGTCGCCGATGCGCCCGATATACATGCCGGTGCGCAGGCGGATGTGTTCCAGCGAGGACAACGTCTTGATTTTGCTCTCGTCGTAAACGTGCTTCTTATTTTCTGCCATAAATCAGGGACAATGAATATTCAGCGGAATCGCCAACTTGCCAATGGAAGAATTTTGCGAAGTCTCCACAACATATTTCAATACCATCGCATGGTAGGGCGGCGCTGCCGCGCCGCCGCGGTTGAAGCGCCATCTCCGCTCGGCCGCTACAAATAAACACGGAAACTTATTTCCCATTCGGATGACGGCGATTCCATTCCTTCTCGGCGCGCACGCAATCGTCGCAAATATACACCACACATTTGTTGCATTGATCTGGCAATGCAAATGGATAGGTGTGCGGGAACGCTTGTTGCCGCGCGATGACGTATTCAATGGTCTTCGCCGGTGGATGATCGTTATCAATCAATTCCGTGCGCATCAATACGTGATGTATCTCGCACTCTTCCGAAGGCCCGCGCGCGTCGCAGGTGGAATGGCAGCCGGTGAGAACCAGCCCCATCGCCAGCATGATCGAGGCTAAAACAAAACGGATCGTGATCCGCAAACTCGTTTGGATTTTCACGCTCGAATAATATATACGCGTGAATGGCGTGTCCATTGCAAATGGCCTTCTCCACGAATCACAACGCACCGCGAATTAAATCGAAATCGCCGTTTCTTCTTCCTGGACGTGCAAATACTCCAAAACTTTCGCCACGGATTCCGCCGTGGTGAGCTGATCTGTGCGCAATTCCAATTCCGGTTTTTCCGGCGCTTCGTACGGCGCGGATACGCCGGTGAATTCTTTGATCTGGCCCGTGCGCGCCTTCGCGTAAAGTCCCTTCACGTCGCGCTCCTCGCAAACTTTCAGCGGCGCGTTCACATAGACTTCGATGAATTGATCTTCCTCAAGAAGCTTGCGCACCAAATCGCGGTCGGAACGATACGGCGAAATGAACGCGGTGATGCAAATAATTCCCGCGTCCGCAAACAACTTCGCGACTTCGCCGATGCGCCGGATATTTTCCTTGCGATCAGCGGGCGAGAATGCGAGGTCGTTGCAAAGGCCGTGGCGAATCTTATCGCCATCGAGCACGTAAGCGTGCTTGCCCGCGTTGAACAATTCGCGTTCGAGTTCGTTTGCTATGGTGGATTTGCCCGCGCCGGAAAGACCGGTCAGCCACACCACGCAACCCGCATGGCCGTTGCGCAGCGCGCGCTGTTTCGCCGTGACCGTGCCGTGGCTCCAGAAAATATTATCGCTCTTGTGCAGGCCGTCCGACGTGCGTTGCGGATAATCGCTTTCCGCCACGATGCCCCCGCCCGAAACTTCAAATCCGTCCACGATGACGAACCGCCCCGTCGGCACAATCTCCGAATGCACATCAAACGCCACCGGCCGCTTGGTGCGAATGGTCAACTCGGCGACCTCATGGCGACCGACAAAAATTTCGTTGTGCGCGCGCGAAATAGTTTCGAGCGTCGAGGCATCAATGACTTTTTCGATGGACTCGATTTCGCAATCCGCTTCCTGCGTCGCGAGCTTGAGCTTGTAAATTTTGCCCTTGGTGAACGGCTTGCGGCCAAGCCAGAACAGCCGCGCCTTGAAACGGGTCAACTCGTATGGCGGAGCCGTTTCCAACGCCGCGACCGCGCCGCGCTCCACGAAAATCTGTTCCGTCAAAGTGATGCCGATGGATTCGCCCGCGCTGGCGCTGTCCTGCGCCGGCGCGCTCCAACGCTCGATGGTTTTCACCGTGCTCGTTTTGTTGGTTGGGCTGAAAAGCAGTTTGTCGCCGACCTTGATCGAACCGGCTTCAACGCGCCCCGCGAGAATGCGGCGTTCGTCAAACCGATAAATGTCCTGGATGGGAAAACGCAGCGGCTGATTCGCCGGACGGTCGAGAACCTTGAATTCGTCCAGTGCGGACAAAACCGTCGGCCCTTTCCACCACGGCATGTTCGGGCTGAGCGAGGCGATGTTGTCGCCGAGCTTCGCGGACATGGGGATGAATATTTTTGGCTGCACGCCGATGCCCGCGAGGAACGCGCGATAATCCCGTTCGATCTGCTCGAAGCGCTCCTGCGAGTAATCCTGCAAATCCATTTTATTCACGAGCACGGCGATTTGGCGGATGCCCAGCAGATTGAGGATATAACCGTGGCGGCGCGATTGCTCCTGGATGCCTTCGTTCGCGTCAATCAACAGCAGCGCAGCCTCGGCGTTCGCCGCGCCGGTGATCATGTTCTTGAGAAATTCCTTGTGGCCCGGCGCGTCAATGATGACGTACTGGCGCTTCTTCGTCTGGAACCAGATTTGCGCGGTATCAATCGTGATGTTCTGGTCGCGCTCGGATTGCAAAGCGTCCATCAGGTTCGCCCACTCGAAAGGCACGCCGCGGCGCTCGGCAATTTTTTGCAACTGCTCAAGCTTGCCTTCGGGCAGCGAGCCGGTGTCGTTGAAAAGGCGTCCGACGAAAGTGGATTTGCCGTGGTCCACGTGGCCGACGATGACGATTTTAAGTTGTTCGCTGGGAGCGCTGGTGGGATTCATTCTGAAATTCTAAAATGGAAAATAAAATTAATTGCGGCCGTCAATCCAGGCCGTGAACAGTTTTTTGGAACGCGCGCCGATGATCTGCCGCTGCGGCGCGCCGTCCTGGAAAAGAATAAACGTCGGCATGGCGGTCACGCGAAATTGCGCGGCCAACTGCGGGTTTTCGCCGGCATCCACCTTGACGATCTTGAGCGCATCGCCGCGCTCGCGGGAAATTTCATCGAGCAACGGCGCCATCGCGCGGCACGGGCCGCAATCGGGCGTGTAAAAATCCACGAGCACCGGCCCGCTGGACAACAGGACTTCCTGGCCAAAATTTTCCGAAGTGGCGCTTGTCATAATCTCTTTCTTACATGTAACCATCGCGGCGCAATTTCTCGAAAGCGTCCTCGCTTTCCTTGTCCTGCGCGCGACCGGAGCGTTCCGAAGTTTTCGTGTGGCGCAATTCCTCGATGATCTCGCGGACGTTGCTCGCCTTCGACTTGATGGGAAAAGTGCAGGGCGCGCAACCGAGGCTGCGATAGCGCTCGCCTTTTTCATTCGCGAAATAAAGTGGGATGATGGGAATATTTTCGCGCTCGATATATTCCCAGATGTTCAATTCCGTCCAGTGCAGCAGCGGATGGATGCGGATGTGCGTGCCCTTGTCGAAATCGGTCTTGAACTGGTCCCACAATTCCGGCGGCTGGTCCTCGACGTTCCATTCCATGTTTTTATCGCGCGGGCTGAAGTAACGCTCCTTCGCGCGCGTGGGCTCCTCGTCGCGGCGCACGCCGACGATGACGCCCGTAAAATGATGCTGATCCAGAACCTGCTTGAGGCCGTCCTTCTTCAACGTGCCGCAGCACTCGACGCGCGTCGCGCGGCCATTGGGAAAGGTCACGCCGCTCTTGAGCACCGGCTCGTTCTTGCCCACGACCAACTGCAATTTCCAATCCTTCACCAGCTTATCGCGATACTCAATCATGGAAGCGATCTTGTACGTGGTGTCCACGTGCACCAGCGGAAACGGCACATGGCCGAAAAACGCCTTGCGCGCGAGCCACAAAAGCACGGTTGAATCCTTGCCGATGCTCCACAGCATGGCGAGGTTTTCAAATTTGTTGAACGCCTCGCGCATGATATAGACGCTTTGGTTCTCGAGCTTGGAGAGATAATCCATTCCGCCAGTGTCACTGGGTTTGGCCACGGATTCAGGTGCAGAGGTTGTCATTTATTTAAATCTGAAAGTCCGCCTTTTTAGGCAGGAAAGTGTGAATGCCGCATTCGACTTTGTTGAAACCCGTCCAACGGCCCGCGCGTTCACTGTCGGCTTCACCCGTCTTGCGCGTGCAAGGCCAGCAACCGATGGAGCGATAACCCTGGTCGTGCAACGGATTGTAAGGAATTTTGTGGTCCTTGATATATTTCCAAACGGCGTCGCGCGACCAGTTGGCCATCGGATTCAATTTAACAATGTCGCGGCCGCCGGATTGTTCCAGCGTGTAAAGTTCAATGATGCCGATGCCCGCGCGGGTGTCCGATTGTTCGCGGCGCAATCCCGTGATCCAGCAATCCAGGTCCGAAAGCTTGCCCTGCAAGGGAAGCACCTTGCGCATGGTGCAGCAAAGGTCGGGATCGCTCTTCCACAACTCCGGGCCCTGCGCGGCCTCCTGTTGTTCAACGGTCAGGTCGGGCACGAGCGATTCGATTTTAAAACCGTAAAAATCCTCGAGGCGTTTCTGGAGTTCAACCGTTTCCTTGAACAACAAACCCGTGTCCAAAGTGAATACCGGAAATTGAATTCCGTTTTGTTTGGCGAGATGCATCATCACCAAACCCGCGCCCTGGAAACTCGTGCCGATCGCGGCGCGATTGCCAAAACGCTGCCACGCCCACGCGAGCACTTTCTCAGTGGGCAGGCTGTTGAACTGCTCGTTCAACTCGCGGACGGTGGCCGGCGTCAGTTCGACGCCAGAATCGCCGCTGGTGGCAAGCGTATCTGAAATGTTGGCAGACAAGATGGTTCAGTTCTGAGCGGGCGCCGGAATTTCTTTCAGCAAAACCCGTTCGCAATAATCGCCGAAGTGTTCGCCGCCGCTGCGTTCCTTCACGAAGCGCGTGAAGACCGGGCGTAGCTCGTTGATGATGTCCTCGTTCTTGACGCTTTCTTTGTAAAGGGTATTCAGGCGCGTGCAGGTGTGGTTGCCGCCGAGATAAATCTGATATTTGCCCGGCGCTTTGCCGATGAATCCCAGTTCCGCCATGGACGACCGCGCGCAGCCGTTCGGGCAGCCGGTCATGCGAATGATGATCTCCTCACCGTTGAGGCCGACTTCCGTCATGAGACTCTCAATGCGTCCCAGCAAGTCCGGGAAAATACGCTCCGACTCCGCGAGCGCAAGGCCGCAGGTCGGCAATGCCGGACAAACCATCGAGGCGCGATGAATCACCGTGGATTGGTTCTCCACTTTAATGCCGTGCTCGCCCAAAACTTTCGTGATGGCATCGCGGTCGGAAGACTTCACACCCACGATCAAAAGATTTTGCGAAGGCGTCAGCCGGATTTCGACGCGATATTGCTCGACGATTTTTCGCAGCGCGCTCCTGAGGTTCACGCCATTGGCGTCCTTGATGCGGCCACTTTCAACATGCAAGCCGACGAAGAAATTTCCGTCGAGCTGCTTATGCCAGCCGAAAGTATCGCCCTGGCGGGTGAATTCAAACTTGCGCGCGGGCGCGAGTTTGAAACCGATTTGTTTTTCCAATTCGTCGCGGAACCAGTCCACGCCTTTTTCTTCGAGCACATATTTAAGGCGCGCGTGTTTGCGATTCGTGCGGTCGCCAAAATCACGGTGCACTCGAACGACGCCCTGCGCCGCGGCGACGATCTGGTCGCGCGTGACGAAACCAACGACATCGGCAAGGCGCGGATACGTCTGCACATTGCCGTGGCTCATGCCCATGCCGCCGCCCGCGAGCAAATTGTAGCCGGCGAGAACACCGTTCTCGACGATGGCCACAAAGCCGAGGCAATTCGTAAAGACATCAATATCGTTCACCGGTGGAATGACGAAGGCCGTTTTGAATTTGCGCGGCAGATACGTTTTGCCGTACAGCGGGTCCACGAAATCTTTGGCTTCGTTTTCCAAATTCAGCGCCACACCTTCGACCCAGATCTGATGATACGCCTTGGTCTTGGGGAGAAGCGCGTCAGAAACTTTGTGCGCGTCCGCCTGCACTTCAGCCACGACGGGGCTGCTCGCGGGCGTCGGCGAAGCCATGACATTGCGATTCACGTCACCGCAAGCGGCAAGCGTGGTCGCGAGCGCCTCGTTGATGCCCTTCATCATCGGGCCGAGGCCGGACTTGACGATGCCGTGAAATTGAAATCCTTGGCGCGAGGTGATGCGCAACGTCTGGTTGCCGTATTTCGTCGCGAGCGAATCGAACGCGAGATAATGATCGGGCTGCACCACGCCGCCCGGCAGACGTCCGCGCACCATGAACATATAATGCTTGGCGGTCTTGCGCAGGTCACGGTCGTCCTGCTGATAAATGCCGTGAAATTTCAAAAATTCGTAGTCATCATCGGAAAACCGATCTACGGAGGTATCCGCGAGCGTGGCGCTAATGTTACCGGCCAAGGTAGGCGATGCCTCCTTAAGCCCCTCATTACGAGTCAGTTTAGGCGGTGCTCCGGGTGCTGCTGTTGTAATCATAAGTTAATTACCAATGTTACTAATGTATAATATTTTCGGTGAGACTGCCGAGGTTGTCAAATGGAATTTAAATTCCTTTTTCATGCCGCTTCAACATCTGTTTTTTGGCATCCAACCCTCGCTTCTTCGCGGTTCACCCGCGCGCACATTTCCATCGTTATTGTTCCCTGTCGAAAAAATCTTTCCTCATTTTTACTTACACATCCGTTTTCGGTTTTTCGTTGGCGATTCATTCGCTGAGCATTTATAGTTACGCTTCACTGGTGTGCCATGAGTCATAAACCGCAGAAAATTTTTTATTTCGATAACAACGCCACGACCCGCGTCGCGCCGGAAGTCGTGACCGCGATGCTCCCGTTCCTGAGCGAGGCTTACGGCAACCCTTCGAGCGCTTATACCTTCGGCAAAACGGTCGCCCACGACCTCAAGGTCGCCCGCGAAAAAGTCGCCGCCTTGATTCATGCCGATCCGCGCGAAGTTATCTTCACCAGTTGCGGCACGGAAAGCAACAATTCCGCGATCCACAGCGCGCTCGTGACGCACCCCGGCAAACGCCACGTCATCACCACCGCCGTCGAGCATTCCTCGAATATCAAATTTTGCAATTTTCTCGAGAAGCGCGGTTACGAGGTCACTTATCTTCCGGTCGAGCACGATGGTTCGGTTGATATTCATCTGCTCGAAAAATCCATTCGCCCGGACACCGCAATCGTCTCAGTCATGTGGGCGAACAACGAAACCGGCGTAATTTTTCCGCTGGAAGAAATCGCTGCCATTTGCCGCAGCAAAGGCGTGTTGTGCCACACCGACGCCGTTCAGGTGCCCGGCAAAGTGAAGATCAACGTCGCCGATATGGGCGTGGATTTCCTTTCCTTGTCCGCGCACAAGCTCCATGCGCCAAAAGGCATTGGCATGCTTTACGTGAAACGCCGCACCAAATATCAGCCGTATGTCATCGGTGGCGGCCAGGAACAGGGGCGTCGCGGCGGCACGGAGAATGTGCCTTACATCGTCGGTTTCGGACGCGCGGCGGAATTAGCGATGGCCAGTCTCTCGGATGAAAACACCCGCATCCGTGTCCTGCGCGACAAACTCGAAAAAAATATTTTAAGCGCGATACCGAACACGCACCGCAACGGTGATCGCGAGGCGCGTCTGCCGAACACGACAAACCTCGCGTTCGATTACGTGGAAGCCGAGGCGATTCTGCTGCTGCTCGACCAGGCGGGAATTTGCGTGTCGAGCGGTTCAGCCTGCACGACCGGTTCATTGGATCCGTCGCACGTTCTCGTGGCGATGGGTCTCACGCCCACGCGCGCGCGCGGCTCGATCCGTTTCAGCCTTGGCATCTATAATACCGCCGAAGAAGTGGATTATTTGATCGAGCACCTCCCGCCCATTATCGCCAAACTGCGCGCCGTATCACCGCTCACACCGCGCGGGCACAAGCCGGCCAAACATCCGGTCTCGGGTTAAATTACTTTTGCGGCCCGCAGAATTTCAAGTCGCCGGCACGAAGCGTTGAAACGCCAGCGCCAGCAGTAGGAGAATAATAAACACCAGCGCGAATGCGTGCGGTACATCAGCTACCGCGAGCAAATCCACCAGCACAATCCCCGCCAGCAATCCTGAAACCGCGCGGCCAATGCTTCGTTCCGCCGCGCGATATGCGAAACGCAGCGAGCGCACCACCCAAAGCACGAGAACGATCGAGAGCAGCAGCGCATTCTGGCGATAGCTTCCGGGGTTCATCAGCCACGCGAGAAAAATCGGCGCCGCCAAAAAGGCGCATGGCCAATAATTGACTTCCACGCCCGTGCTTTCCTTCCGCGCGAGAAAACTCAAACCGACGATGTAACACGCCAACGCCAGCGCGCTCCAAACCGCCGCGCCGACGACACCATTTACCGCAATCGAAGCCGCGACGAGATAAAGAAAAAACCGGCAGGCAGCCATGATGACCGGCGAGAGGGTGATGACCTTATGGATGGCGTCGTAAATCAAAATGCACAAAACGAGCAGTACGCCCAAAATTCCCGTGGTCTTTCCGAGAAAGAATAAAATGATCAATCCCGCCCCGAGCAAACCGAAGCCGATTTGCCAGACGCTTTTCACATTGATGACGCCGGAGGGAATTGGCCGGTCGCGGCGATGTTGCGCGTCGAAGTTTGCGTCGAAGGCATCATTCAAATACATTCCGCCGACGTAAAGCAGCGTCGCGCCGAGCAGCAGTGGAAAAAGTTTATGCGCATTGCCGCCGCCCGCGAGCCACCAACCAGCGAGGCAATTCGACCACACGGTGGGCAGATTCGAAGTGCGGCCAAGGACCAGCAATGTGCGCAGCGAAAACATTTCAATTTAATGTGCGGCAACGGGCAAACTCAAAAATTGGGTTGTCACAATCTTGCGAGTGTAACTTGCGCGGCGGGCGTTGGGCAATCTTCAAACGGTGAAGCCGCGTTCGGCAAGCCGTTTCAGCGTCCAATCGTATTCGGCGACAAGCTGGCCGACGACATCGCGATTTTTCAATTCGGGCGGCAAAACTTCCCACGTGTAGGTTTCCATTTCGAGATGCGAGCACAGCGCGGGATTTTGTTTCAACAAATCGAGCACGCCAAGAACATGGTCCGACGTGTTGCCGTACCAGGCGGTCGGCGGACTGTGCAGTGGAATATGAAAATGAATGCGCCACTCGGTGCTTTCGGGCTGCGCAAACGCGGCGGGCATTTCGAGCGCGGGCGCAAGGTCTTTGAAAACCCGCCGCGCGCCATCCGCTTCGCGCGTGATGACCTGATGCAAATAAATATCGTCCGCGAACGCCGCGAGTGATCGCCGCACCTCAGCAGTTGGATGAACTTTCAACGCCGAACTCAAGTGCAGTTTGCTGATTTTGATTTGATGCCGCGTGAGCGCGCCGATGACGTTCGCCGGTTCCTCGAATTCCACCGCGAGATGGCAGGTGTCGTAATTGACGCCAAGATGTTCGTTCAAACGCGGATCGTTCGGATGCTCATCGCGAAGCTTTTCAAAAAACCGAATTGTCTCCGCGCTCGTTTCAAACCAGCCGAGTGGTTCCGGTTCGAGTCCGAGATGAAGTTTTCGCCCGGTGCGCTCGCTCAATTTTGAAATGTGCTCGACGCATCGCCAGATGTTGTCGCGGATAATCCTTTCCTGCGCCGGTTGCGTGATGAATTCCTTGAACGAGCCCGGCAACGTGCTCACGCTGCCCTCGATTCCTTCCGGCACAAGCTCGGCCAGCAAATCGAAAAGCAGATTCGTATAGGCGAGCCGTTCGGGCGAAGTCCAATCAGGCAGATACACCCGCTCCTTCACGCGCGTGCCGTGGAATTGGCCGTAGGGAAAACCATTGATCGTGAAAACGTAGCAGTCGTGTTGCGCCAGCCAGGCTTTGAATTCGCGAAATGTTTTTGCATCGCTTAATTCCTGCGCGGCGCGCTGGCTCAATCGCAGTCCGATGGCGTAAGGTTTGTTGGGCGAAACTTTTTCGCGCACCGCCAGCGTGTGGCGATTCAACGAATCAAAAGTCTCCGCCCAATTTTCACCGCGATGAATATTGGTGCAATACGCAAGCTGCAAACCGTGAGTCAGTTTCATGAAACGTCAGCGCCCAACTTCGTCACGATTTTTCAAAATGCAAGCGGCCCACCCACTACTTCTTGAGAAAACCCTGCTCCTTCAACCAGTAAATGCAATCGCTCGTCCACGGATGCATGCGCGCGGGGTCGTATTTGCTGCCACCATAACCGCCAAGACCGCCGCCGTGCGGACCCTTTTCAAAGATGTGCAAAGCGAACGGCACGCCCGCGCGTTGCAATGCGGCCGCGAATTGCAAACTGTTTTCAACCGGCACAACGGTGTCGTTGGCGGTGTGAAAAATAAAACAGGGCGGTGTGTCCTTGGTGACTTGCAGTTCGTTGGAAAGCGACTTGATCAATTCGGGCGAAGGATTTTTGCCGAGCAAATTTTCGCGCGAACCGCCGTGCGTTTTTTCACCCATCGTGATCACCGCGTAGCAAAGGATTCCTGCATCGGGCCGCGAACTGGCGCGTTCGATGGGATCGGCGGAGTCCGGTTTGCCGGCGTCGTAGTGAGTGAGCATTGTCGAAGCCAAATGTCCGCCGGCGGACGAGCCCATGATGCCGATGCGTTTCGGATCAATGTTCCACGCGGCGGCGTTTGCGCGGACGGTTCGCATCGCGCGAGTGGCGTCCTCCAACATCACCGGATGATGATAGCCTGAGGAACCGAGGCGATATTTCAGCACAAAACACGCGATGCCTTCATGGCTCAACCAAAGCGCGTATTCCTTGCCTTCGTGTTCGGCAAGATGCGCATAACCGCCGCCCGGACAAATGACCATCGCCGCGCCGGTGGCCTTGTTGGGATCGGGAAGATAAACGGTGAGCGTGGGAATATCCTGGTCCGCTTTTCCGAGCGCGCCGGGCGCATCGCCCTGCCAGAGCCGCATGACACTGTTGGTGACGTTGGCGATGACGGAGAGGGCCATCGCGTTGGAGCTTCCATTGAAGTTCCACTGGTAAGTGAACGGCGCGGTGCCGTTGGCGGTTACGGTGAAGGTCGCTCCCGTGTTGGTTGTAGGCTGGGCGTTCGCAAATGAAGTAAGAAACAGGATCGGCAGCCATCGCATCAGAGATTTCATAGTAGTCAGGCAAGCTTAGGGGGAAACCGAAAAATTCGCCAGCACGTTTTCATTCCGGGTGGACCGCGGGTCTATGACCCGCAGCAACGCACAAAGAAGATTGCCGCTCAAGGCTGATTCGAGAACGGCTTTACCGGATGGACCTTGCTGCGGATCATAGACCCGCGATCCGTCAGGAGTAATTTCCCACCAACGCAACTACGCTTTTAACGCCTTCAACGCCGCCTTGAAATCTTCCGGCAACGGCGCTTCACACGTCAGTTTCTTTTTTTTGCGCGGATGCAAAATGGTCAGCTTGCGCGCGTGCAACAACTGGCGCGGCGCGGCGTAACCCGTCAATTCCATGAGCCGCTTGTTCTGTCGCGCGCCATAGGTGTCGTCACCCACCACGGGAAATCCCAGATGCTGAAAATGCACGCGGATCTGATGCGTGCGTCCGGTGTGCAGCAACGCCTCCATAAGCGTCGCCGCATGTAATCGCTGAAGCACGCGATAACTCGTCCACGCTTCCCGTCCGCTGCCATCCGTCGCCGCCATGCGTTTGCGATGGGTGGGATGCCGCGCAATCGCCGCGCGAATTTCACCCTGCGCGCGCGGCACTTCGCCGCAAACAATCGCCTCGTAAATTTTTTCCACCGTCCGCCCGGCGAATTGTTCCGCCAGCGCGACGTGCGTCTCGTCATTTTTCGCCACCACCAAACAGCCGCTGGTTTCCTGATCGAGCCGATGCACAATTCCCGGCCGCGCGACGCCGCCGATGCCGCTCAACTTTCCCGCGCAATGATGCAGCAACGCATTGACGAGTGTGTGCTCCTCATGGCCGGCGGCGGGATGCACCACGATTCCCGGCGGTTTGTTCAGCACGAGCAAATCGCGATCTTCAAAAAGAATTTCGAGCGGGATGTCTTCGGGTTGCGCTTCCGCGGGCCGCGCCTCGGGCCAATAAACCTGGATTTCTTCGCCCGCATGCGGATGGTGAGTGGGCTTGACGGTGCGGCCATTGACGCGGATGTGGCCTTCTTCGATCAAGCGTTGAATCGTGCCGCGCGACACGGCGGGAAATTTTTCGCGCAGCACACTGTCCAGCCGTTCCATCGGGCGGGAGATTTCCACAATGAATGTTTCCGTGCGCGATGACATGTGCGGCAAAGTTAAATGGAGAATGGCTTCTACGCCGACGGCTGCGGCGCGGCGGGAACCTTTTCGTTTTTCAACGAGAGAATAAAAATCAATCCCACGCCGACACAAATCGCGCTATCGGCGATGTTGAATGCTGGAAAACCAATTTCCGAACCGCCGCGTTGATCGAGATAAAAATACAAAAAATCCGTCACGTAATGCGAAATCAACCGGTCAATCAGGTTGCCGATGATGCCGCCGAAAATCAGTCCCAGCGCGACCTGGCCCATGAGCGTGTGGGCATCAAAATGATGGCGGCTGCGATAAAGTATGAACAAGGCGATGAGCGCGACGAGGGCGAGCAGGTTATTCCGTCCACTGAACAGGCTCCACGCCGCGCCGGTGTTGTGCCAATTCACGAATTTAAAAAACCCCGCGATGATCACGCGGTCTTCGTCAAAGTGCAGAAGATGTTTGACGAGTTGCTTGGTGACCTGGTCAAGCACCAGCACGAACGCGGCGACAAGCGCAATGCGGCGATTGGACGTGCTCAAGGCGGGCATGGTCGTTAGCGTTTTACCGCTTTTAATTGCATCGCTGCCTTCAATCCCATGAAAATGCGGAACAAGACGTATGCATGAAGCGCCAGCGCGATCCAGTCAGGTTCAAGTATGACCACTATGCCGTCCACCACATACAATAGCGCACCCACGATGAATGCCCAAACCTGCCCTTTTCGCGCAAACACTCCGAATACGGCAAAAAACGCCGATACAATAATGTAGGCGGCAACTCCTTCATTTAAGTTGCCACTGGAACCTGCGACTAATTCCAACGCCTTGCTCGCGAGCCCAAGTTCACCAAAAATAAGCTGGATGCCCGCATGTGCCAAACCGAGGACGATGTTGATGATGGACAAAGCGGCGATCCAATAAAACCATTGCGCGCCGCGGATTAATTGCACCACGACTCTGGGATCATATCCGCCAGCGGGCACAGCGCGCACCGGCGAAATCGGCGCGGGGGAAGTAGGCATGGGCGGAGGCACGAGCACATTCGCGGGCGCGACCGGAAAATTTAACTCTGGATAACTCGAGGCCGGCAGCCACGACATAGTATCACTCCGCATCACTTTCGTATCGGGCAGGATGCGTCCCTCCGAAATCCAGGTTTGAAAATTGGGCAGCGTCACCGGGCCGTATTGCGCGCCGTCCGCGCCGATCATTGTATAGGTTATTTCCATAGCGTCACCATGCAGGAAGCGACGGGTTATTTAATCGTTTGCCGGGCGAAAAACAATTCAATTATTTGCGCGGCGTTTGGGAAAATCCACTCCGCGCTTGCCTCGCGCCAAAACTTTCCCTACAAAACCGCGCATGGCAGCAGCAAAACGCACCACCAAAAACACGTCCTTCGATTTGCCGGGTTATCTCAACTCCAGCACCGCCGCGGTGAACGCCGCGCTCGACCAGTTCCTGCCGTCGCAATCCACCAAGCCCGCCACCATCCATCAGGCGATGCGCTACTCGCTTTTCGCCGGCGGCAAACGCATGCGTCCCGCGCTGGTGCTCGCGTCGGCGGAAGCTTGCGGCGGCAAGCAAAGCGATGCCCTGCCCTTCGCTTGCGCGGTCGAGTGCATCCATACTTATTCGCTGATCCACGACGACTTGCCGGCGATGGACAACGACGATTTTCGCCGCGGCAAACCCACGAACCATAAAGTCTATGGCGAAGGCATCGCCGTGCTCGCGGGTGACGCGCTCCTGACACAAGCTTTTGAAATCGCGGCGCAATGCCGTTCATGGCCGCGATACTCTCATCAAACCATCGTGCTCGAAATCGCGCGCGCCTCGGGTTCGCTGCAACTCATCGCCGGGCAGGTCGCCGATCTCGAAGGCGAAGGCAAAAAGATTTCCGTGAACCAGTTGAAATATATTCACGAGCGCAAGACCTCGGCGCTGCTGTGCTGCTCAGCGCGCCTCGGCGGCATGAGCGCGAATTGCACCGCCGCGCAACTCGCCGCGCTGACGGATTTCGGTTATCATGTCGGCCTCGCGTTCCAGATCATTGACGACATCCTTGATGTCACCCAAACCAGCGAGCAACTCGGCAAGACCGCCGGGAAAGATACCGCCGCGCAGAAAGCGACTTATCCCGCCATCATCGGATTGGAAAAATCGCGCGGCATCGCCAAGCGCCTCACCGAACGCGCATTTGCATCCTTGAAGACTTTCGGAAAACGCGGCGCGGCGCTCGAAGCGCTGGCCACGTATCTTTTGCAGCGAAGCAACTGACGATCAGGTCCCGCCCGCGGCGTAATAATCGTCCACCTTTTGGGAGACGTCGCGATAGGCCATGTCAATTTCGTAGATCTGCTTGAACTGTTCGATGGCCTCTTCCTTCTTGTTCATCTTTTCATAGACGCTGCCGAGCGTGTAAACCAAATCCTTCTTCTCTTCGTCGAAAGAAATCTTTTCCTTGAGGACTTCCTGCAACCGCCGCGCCGCGAGATCATACATGCCGCGCTGTTGAAAACATTTCGCAAGATAAGTGATGGATTGCACGCGGCGATTCGGGTTCGCCTGCGCCTTTTGAAATTCCGCGATCGCTTCGTTGATCTTGCCGGCGTGAAAATAAAATTCACCCAGCTTGAAACGAAATTGCAGATCGGTCGGGTAGCGTTCGACAAGTTGCTTGGTCGCATCAATTTGATACGCCTGCTTCTCGGCTTTGATGGCGGCGGATTTGTCGGCGTAATCTTCCGCCGTGGAATCCAGTTGCGACAACGCGTGGTTGAACTTCTTCACTTTAAGATCCACGACCTGTTGCATCATGGACGCATCACCGCCGCTCTCCGTCGCGAGGATGCGATCATAATAAGTCAAGGCCTTGTCGAACTCGTTGCGTTGTGCGTAAACCTCGCCGAGGTTGCGCAGCATTTTGACATTGTTCGGCTCGGTCTTGAGCCGCGCTTCCCATTCCTTGACCAGTGAATCCGCCGAGTCTTCGCTCTTTATCTGGCGATTGGCTTGTTCCAGATTTACCGCTTCGGCCTTGTTCTTGAGCACGTCGCGATACGAACCCTGGCCGCTGGCGAGCGCCTCGTAACCGCCTTCGTCGAGCGTCTTGCGCGCGGACAAATCCTTGAGCTTCGAGGAAATCTCCTGATCAGCCGGATAATATTTTTGCAATTCGCTCAACACATTTTCGCCTTCGGTCTTGCGACCGGAACCGGCGAGCGCATCGGCGAGTTGATAACTCAAGTCCTTGTCCTTGGGCGAATGGGCCACGAGAATTTCCAGCGACATCACCGCGACCTTGGGCATCTCGGCGGCGAGCGCGGCTTCAGCCAGAAGCTTGTGTCCGCTGGCGTTGTTGGCGTCCGCGTTTAAAATTTGCTCCGCGATCTGCATCGCTTCGAGCGGATTTTTGCGCAAAGCCATCTGGCCCTTGGCGATCATCGGCGCGGCGCTGGCATTGCTCGATAAGCGCTTGAAGAAACCGCCGGCTTTCCCGCTCTTCGCCGTCTGGGCGGTCCGCAAAGTTTTGCGGATTTCAAAAACGTGAGGTTCCTTGGCTAAAATCTGGGTGAACATTTCGACTGCGTAATCGAAATTTTCCCGCTGGTAAGCTTCAAATCCCTTGGTGTACAACATCCGCAAGTCACGAGGCAAATCGTTCAGAGTTTTTTCTTGCATGGCCATAAGTTGCCAGAATCCCGAAAAAAAATCCAGACCAAAGCTCTCAGGACGGACCGCGGGTCTATGACCCGCAGCAATGCACAAAGAAGATTGCCGCTTCCGATCAAGGCAAGAATTTTGAAAACCACCAGACCTGGATGTTGCGGGATACGTCCGGCCGAAATTGTATCATGCGGTGGACTGAGCCGACAGCGGCTTGTCCGGATGTACCTTGCTGCGGGTCGCAGACCCGCGGTCCGTTCGGAAAAGGTTGAATGCGCGCTCGAATCCCACCGTCAAAACTTCATTGGAAATCCGCGCGCCGCACGTGCTATAATAGAACGACATGAACCATCATGCACCCAACCCGGAACATCTCGCGCTGACGCGCCGGGATTTTCTGCGCCGCTGCGGCATGGGCATGGGCTCGCTTGGCTTGGCCAGTTTGCTCGGCAATTTGGGCTTCATCAACACCGCGCAAGCTGAGACTTACAGTTCTCCGCTGCTGCCGAAGTCCCCGCAATTTCCCGCGAAGGCCAAACGCGTTATTCACATTTTCGCCAACGGCGGCCCGTCGCACGTTGATACTTTTGATCCCAAGCCCGCGCTCGAAAAATATTCCGGCAAACTGTTGCCGATGGAAAATCTCGCGACCGAACGCAAAACCGGCGCGGCTTTCCCCTCCCCGTTCAAATTTCAAAAATACGGCCAGAGCGGCATCGAGGTCAGCGAATTGTTTCCCCACGTCGCTGAAAATATTGACGACATCTGCGTGATCCGTTCGATGACGGCGGACGTGCCGAACCACGAGCCTTCGCTGCTGCTGATGAATTGCGGCGACGCGCGTTCGATCCGGCCGAGCATGGGTTCGTGGGTGACGTACGGCCTCGGCTCGGAGAACCAGAATTTGCCGGGCTTCATCGCCATGTGCCCGGGCGGCTATCCCATCCAGGAATCGCAGAATTGGCAGTCGGGATTTTTGCCGGGAGTTTATCAGGGCACTTACGTAAACACCGAGCATACGAAGATCGAGGAATTGATCCAGAACATCTCGAACAAATACACTTCGCAGCCGGAACAACGGCAGCAGCTCGACCTGCTCCAAAAGCTCAACGAGATTCACCAGGCCAAACGCCGCGACGATGCCCAACTCGAAGCGCGCATTCAGTCCTTCGAACTTGCGTACCGCATGCAGATGGATGCGAGCGATGCCTTCGACATCAGCCGCGAGCCCGAGAGCATCCGCAAACTTTACGGCGAAGGCACGCAAGCGCGGCAACTGCTCATCACGCGCCGCCTGTTGGAGCGCGGCGTGCGTTTCGTGCAGGTATGGCACGGCGCGGGCCAGCCGTGGGACAGCCACGACGACATCAAGATCAATCACGCCCGGCTCGCGCGCGAATCGGACCAGGCCATCGGCGCGCTGCTCCAGGATTTGAAACAACGCGGGATGCTGGACGATACGCTGGTGATTTGGGGCGGTGAATTCGGCCGCACGCCGACGGTGGAGTTGCCCAAGCCGGGCGCGAATGCCGGCAAGATCAACGGGCGCGATCATAATCATCACGGTTTCACCATGTGGCTCGCGGGCGGCGGCGCGCGCGGCGGCCATGTTCACGGCGCGACGGATGAATATGGTTTTGCCGCCGTGGAAAATAAAGTCCACGTCCACGATCTGCACGCGACCATTTTGCAACTGCTGGGTTTCGATCATGAGAAATTCACATTCCGCAATTCCGGCCGCGATTTTCGTTTGACGGATGTCTATGGCCGCGTGGTGCGTGAGTTGATTGCGTAGTTACTTCCTAACGGACCGCGGGTCTATGACCCGCAGCAAGGTCCATAAGGTCAAGCCGTTTGCGGCTCAGCCTTACCGTGTGACACCGTCCCCATCTTATCTCTGCATTATTCAAGATTCGTATTTTTTCAAAATTCTTGCCGAGTCGGAAGCGGCAATCTTAGCGTGGGTTGCTGCGGGTCATAGACCCGCGCTCCGTCCGGATTGATTAAGCTTGTAATTGGGCGGGGTTGCGGGTTTGGTCAGGGCATTCGGACATGAAAAATTTCACCAGCATCTTATTCTGCGCCGCCGTCATCGCGCTACTGGCCGGTTGTTCCAAAGCGAAGGAAGAGAAAGCGGTTTCGATGCAAATAAAATGGATGGCGGGCAAGCAATACACGAATGAAATGATCATGAGTCAGGCTTCGCACATGGATGTGCCCGGCTTGCCCAATGCCGTGGATCAGATCACGGACGTGGCCCAAAGTTACACCATCTCCGCATTGAAAGACTTGCCGAATGGCGTGACGGAAATGGCGATGGATTTCACCGCGGAAAAAATGCTCATCCGCGTAGGCAATAATACCGTCGCCGCATCCGATTCCAAAACGAGCGCTGCTGGCGACAACACCAACAATGTGGCCGCAATGCTGCGCCGGATCGTGGGCGCGCATTTTGGTTATGAGATGGATGCCCAGGGCAAGGCGAGCCACATCACTGGGGTGAAGGAATTTTTTGCGCACGTGCCCACCGAAGACAACCAGGGATCGAGCATCCTCAAAAGTATGATGAGCGAGGATTTGATCCGGCAGTTCGCCACGCGCGGCCAGGGTTTGCCGCCAAACCCGGTCAAGCTCGGAGATCATTGGAAATTGCATCTCGAGGAAAACGCGGGCTCGGTGGGCGTATTGCAAATGGACCTGAATTATATTTTCAGCGGGTTTGAAAATCACGACGGACATCACTGCGCGGCGATTGATTTCAACGGAACCGTAATGAGCAAGCCGTCCACGAACGCGGCTGCGATGAACATCACCGTGGAAGGCGGTTCCATCCTCGGCAAGATGTGGTTCGATCCCGAATTGAACATGGTCATGGAAACCGGCTCCGACCAAATGATGACGATGAAGATTCTCGCCCAGGGAAAAACCATCCATTCGCAGATGAAACAGACCGTGGACATCCGCATGACCGGCGTCGGCGATCTGCCAAAATAATTTTCGCAAACTCCCTTGCGTAAAAAATGTTTCGAGGCATTTTAAGCCGCGCTTCCCGTTTTGACGGCAGCGCGTAATTCATTAACCAATAAAAAAGAAAAAGGAAACTATGCCACTCACGAATGCACCTGATCTGACCCAGCGTCCGCCCCGCAGCGCGCGCGTCCGCCTTGGCGGCTACGCCGTGCTGCCCCGCATGCTCGACAAAGGCCGCGCGACCATCGCCGGCAAGAACGGCGAATTTCATTACAACTGCCCGCTCGACCAGCACATCCTGAATTTCCTCGGCGTTGATCCGGAAGCCTTGAAAAAAGAACTCGAAACCGGCAAAGGCGACGGCGACATCTTCGAGTGGATTGAAAAGAATGCCAAAAACAAACATTCGCTCGTCGAAATCCAGGCGTGGTCCGACTTCATGGACAAGCGCGCCCCGGCGGATGTGGAATCCCGTGCCTACTTCAACGAACTCCACACCAAGCTCGCGCCGAAATTGGAGAACGTCGTTTCCTGGGGTGACTTGCTGGACATTGACGACTACGTTTCGTTCGGCGGGAAAGTGTAAAATCGGCGATCATAAATCGCCGCTATAATTACACTGAAATATTTCCGAGCCGGTTGGTGCTTTGCGCCAGCCGGTTTTTTTATGGAAAAATGGCGAGAAGCTTTATGCGTAGAGACTGGTTTTGCGCAAATGGACGGCGTCAATCAACCCCTGGTCGGTCAACTTTAATTCAGGTATCGGCGAGAGGCTGAGGAACGAGAGAGTCATGAACGGCGCTTCGAGATCGCAACCCATGTCGTGGGCGGCGGCGTTGAGGGCATCCATTTTTTTGATGACTTCGGCGAGGGGTTGATCGGAAACAAGTCCCGCAATCGGCAAGCCCAGCGCCGCTTTGACTTTGCCGTGGGCGACGGCTACCTGTCCGCCTTTGAGATGCTCCAATTCTTCGATGACCCGCTGGATGTCGGCATCGTTTGTGCCCGCCACGACCACATTGTGGGCATCGTGGGCGACGGTGGAACCCAGTGCGCCATATTTTAATTTGAAACCGCGCACGAAACCGACGCCGACATTGCCCGTGGCACAATGCCGTTCAACCACGACCAATTTTAAAATATCGCGCTCCACGTCCGCCACGATTTTTCCGTCTTCGATTTTCGGCGTCGCGAGAATTTGCTTGGTGACGATCTGGTCGGGGACGATTTCAATGACTTTGATTTTTCCGCGCGGCGCGGCCTTCACCTGAAAATTCCCGGGATGATAGCGCAGGTTCATGGTGCTGCGCGGTTGCGGGACGATTTCCGTTTTGCGCCCCAAATATTTTCCGTTCTCCGCGATGAGCAGGCCCTTTTTATAAACCTGGCGCACCACCGGTTTTTTCAAATTGTCGAATACCACGAAGTCCGCCCAATACCGCGGCGCGACGGCGCCGAAATTTCGCAGGCGATAGTGGCGCGCGGTATTGATGGTGGCGATTTGAATGGCGGTGATCGGCGGCATGCCAAGCTTGATGGATTTGCGCACGCAATGATCAATGTGGCCTTCGATCACGAGGTCGCCCGCGAGTTTGTCATCGGTGGCGAAGGAGCAATTCATCGAATTGTGCGGATTGACGAGCGGCGCGATGGTCGCGAGGTTGCGTTCCGTGCTGCCCTCGCGCAACAGGAGGTGCATGCCCAGGCGAAGTTTTTGTTCGGCTTCGTCAAGCTCGGTGGATTCGTGGTCGGAGCGCACGCCAGCAAGGACGTAGGCGTTGAGATTTTTCCCCTTGAGGCCGGGCGCGTGGCCGTCAATGGCCTTGCCTTTGCCGGCGCGAATTTTCGCCAGCTCACTTTCCTGCCCGAGATAAACCCCGGGATAATTCATCAATTCCGCCACGCCCGCCACACGTTCATCGGCGATCATCAATGCGAGGTCGTCGGCGGTGAGGCGCGCGCCGGCGGTTTCCAGATGCGTCGCGGGAACGCATGAAGGCAGCATGATAAAAAAATCGAGTGGCAAATTTTTGCTCGATTCCAGCACGTAACGAATGCCATCGAGGCCAAGGACATTGGCATATTCGTGCGGGTCAATTACTACTGCGCCCGTGCCGTGCGGAACCACCGCGCGCGCGAACTCGGGCATGGTGAGCATGGAGCTTTCGACATGAAAATGGCCGTCAATAAAACTCGGGGCGAGATACGCGCCTTTGAGATCTATGGTTTTTTTGGCTTCGTAATCGCCGATGCCGACGACGCGGCCATCGGTGACGGCGATGTTGGCCTTGTAGATTTCGCCACTGAGGACGTTGACGAGTTTGGCGTTCTTGAAAAGAAATTCCGCGGGTTGTTCGCCACGCGCCATCGCCAGTTTTTGTTGAAGGTTCCTCATGAATCAGGGTTGCGCCGGGACATCGTTTTTATCCTTGGGAAATTTGTGGTTCGCCTCCGTGCTGATGATGCGGGCGCCGCGTTTGTAAGTGACGTAGGAATAAAACCACTGGATGAGCACCGCAATCTTGTTGCGAAAACCGATGAGAAAAAGCAGATGCACGCCGAGCCACGCCAGCCACGCGATAAAACCAGTGAACTCCAGCTTGCCGATTTGCGCGACCGCCGCGGAACGTCCGATGGTGGACATCGTGCCTTTGTCCCAATATTTAAAGGGTGGACGCGCTCCCTCACCGGAGAAGTTGATTTCGTGCTGGATGATTTGGGCCGCATGCCGCGCCATTTGCATGGCGGCGGGCGAAACGCCGGGAACCGGTTTTCCATTTTCATCCAGAATCAGGGTCACGTCGCCGACGGCGAAAACTTCCGGATGGCCGGGAACGCTCAAATCAGGATTCACTTTGATGCGATCGCCCTTGTCGAGTTCGACGCCGAGTTTTTTCATCAATGGAGAAGCAGAAACCCCGGCGGCCCAAACGATGTTTGCGGCGAAAATGGTTTCGCCATTCTCCAATTCAATGCGGCCTTCGCTGATGTTTTTGACTTTCGTTTTAAGCCGCACTTGCACGCCGAGTTTTTCCAACTGGTGCAGCGCGTTCTCCGAAAGCTCGGGCGACATGTGGGCGAGAATGCGCGACTCGGCTTCAAGCAATAGGATGTGCGCCTGCGAAGGGTCCACGTGGCGAAAATCCGTGACCAGGACGCGCCGCGCAAGTTCGGCAAACGCGCCCGCCAATTCCACGCCGGTCGGCCCGCCGCCCACGACCACGATGGTCATCAGGCGTTGCTGATGGTCGGGCTCGGTTTCGATTTCAGCGCGCTCGAAGGCGAGCAAAATATTGCTGCGGATGTGGACGGCATCGGCAAGTGATTTTAGACCGGGCGCGAATTGCTCCCATTCCGGGTGGCCGAAATAACTGGTGCGTCCGCCGAGCGCGAGAATGAGGTAATCGTATTCAAGGACTTTTTCCTCGAGAAAAACTTTTTTGGCGTCCAGCTTGATGTCAACGACTTGATCGAGCAGGACGGTGGTGTTCGTGTGTTCCGTCAGGATGGAACGGATGGGCTGGGCGATGTCCGGCGCGGACAAACCCGCCGTGGCAACCTGGTAAAGCAGCGGCTGGAAGAGATGATGATTGGTGCGGTCCACCAGCGTGATGCGCACATCCGGGCTTCGGAAATTTTTGCAAAATTCCAAGCCGCCAAATCCAGCGCCAAGCACAACGATATGCGGTTTCGCGTCTTCCGCCATGCACTATTCTTAGTTGGATTTGAGAAAAAAGCAATGTCTCACGTTTTTATCGCGACGGGCCCGAAATTTAATTCGCAGCGGTATCTATGAGTGTTTAATCTGTTTGGACCGCGGGTCTATGACCCGTGGTCCATTAAGAGAAAGTTGCGCGCGCTTGACTTAGAGGCCGCGAGCAGTTTGGGTTTGGCGTTCATGAATTTGGTTTCCTATTCCGCAATACCCGCGTGGGGCTTCGCCGTGCTGTTTCTTACGGGACTCGTCGCGGGCTTTGTGGATTCGATTGCTGGCGGAGGCGGATTGATCACGTTGCCGGTATTGTTGAGCCTCGGATTGCCGCCGCAATTCGCGCTGGGGACGAACAAGCTTCAAGCAACTTTCGGCTCCGCCACTGCCGCGTGGCATTATACGCGCGCGGGTTTGGTAGATCTGCACAAATGCAAATGGGGTATTGTATTTACCATTGTGGGCGCAACGGCGGGGACGGTGACCGTGCAACATCTCGACGCAACTTTTTTGAAACACTTCATTCCGGTGGTGCTGATAGCGATCGCGGCTTACATGTTTTTCAAACCGCAACTGGGAGCGGAAGATATTCATCCGCGCATGAAGACGGGAATATTTTATCTGGTAGTGGGCCTGGGACTGGGATTCTACGATGGATTTATCGGGCCGGGAACCGGGACGTTTTGGACGATGGCGCTGATGCTCGGACTTGGATTCAATCTCACCAAAGCGACGGCGCATACGAAGGTGATGAACTTCGCGAGCAACATAACCTCGCTCACTTTTTTTGCGTGCGCGGGACAGATGTACGTGGCGGCGGGATTGGCGATGGGCGCGGGCCAGTTGCTCGGCGCGCGCGCGGGCTCAAGCCTGGTTGTTACGAAAGGCACGAAATTTATACGGCCCATTTTCCTGGCGACCGTGCTGGTGGTGACGGTGAAATTATTGTTCGACTCGTATCGGAAGTGAGGAAATTCGCAATTACCGCGCAACTCGGCTAGGATACAGGCGTCGAAACTTTTTTATGCAACGATTGATCGTGGATATGGATGGGGTGCTGGCGGATGTTTATTCGCAATTCATCGTATTTGAGGAGCGGGCTACCGGGAAAAAACTTTCCATGAACGACGTGGCCGGAAAATCGGAACTCGAGGCGTTCACGCACGCGCGCGAATACGTGCGCACGCCGGGATTTTTTCGCACCGCGCCGGTGGTAAAAGGCAGCCAGGAAACGCTGCAAAAATTAAATGACCGGTATGAGATTTTCATCGTGTCGGCGGCGACGGAATTTCCGCGCAGCTTTAACGAGAAGATGGAATGGCTGGAGGAAAATTTCTCGTTCATCAAATGGCAGCAGATTGTTTTTTGCGGCTCCAAGCGCATCGTGACCGGCGACATCATGATTGATGATCATTTCAAGAATTTGGATTTCTTCAAGGGCCGCACTTTGCTTTTCACGCAGCCGCATAATCAGAATGAAGACAGCAAGTGGCACGAACGCGTCAGCACCTGGGAGGAAATTTCGCATGTGCTGGGGTGACGGGCGCGGGATTGGCCGTTCACTTTTTCTTTGCGCTCGGAGGGCGGGGGCGGTATTTTCGCTTCGGTTTGTCCGATGGTGTAATGGTAGCACAAGGCCCTTTGGAGGCTTTTGTCATGGTTCGAATCCATGTCGGACAGCCAACTTCTTGCAGAGGATTTGCCACTAATGAAATCAATTACCAATGCGCCAGCGGAAGAATTGCACGCGCTTGTAACGTCGGGAGTCGCGGATGGCTGGAATGTCGAGTTCCGGACGAGCCTGCCGTTGATGACCGACGCCGGCCAACTGGAATTTTTGGGCGACGTCTGTTCGTTCGCCAATGGACCGGGCGGAAACATCCTGTACGGCGCGACGCCGCGGACGGATGCGCCGGTGGAACTGCGCGGGTTTGATACGCTCTCGGTCGCGCAGGCGTTGACGTGGCTGGAGGAGGCAGTTGCCGCTGGCATTTCGCCGCGTGTGATCGGGATCAAGTTCAAGATCGTGGAAGTGACGAAACAAAAATCGCTGCTCGCGATCCATGTTCCGAAATCATGGAGCGGTCCGCACCTGGTTTCGTTTAAAGACTCGAACCAATTTTTTTCGCGGAACCAGCATGGAAAATATTTATTGAACGTGGGCGAATTGCGCTCAGCGTTTTTATTGACCGAATCGTTGCGCGATAAGCTGCGAAATTTCCGGCTGGAACGAATGAACGCGATCACGAATCGGACGTTGTCCATTCAACTTTCCACGGCGCCGAAGACGGTGCTTCACATCGTGCCGTTGTGCGCGTTCGCGCCGGGATTTCGGATAGATGTATCACAAGTGGCGGCGATGGAACCCGGGATGTTCAAGCCGATGCAATCGCGCAGCCTGGTCACGCATTTCAATTACGACGGCATGATGGCGTTCAGTTCGATGGAGAAATTTGCGTATTCCTACATGCAGGTTTTTCGCAACGGGTGTCTCGAAGCGGGTGAAACGCTCATGCTCGAGTTGCGCGACGGGCGCAAATATATTCCAGGTGTGGCCTTCGAGAAGGAAATCATCCAGTGCGGCGAGCGCATGGTGGGCTTGCTGCGCCGGCTCGAAGTGCCGCCGCCGTACGTGGCGATGCTGAGCTTCCTCGGGGTGAAAGGCTATAGCATGTTCATCGGTTCAATGCGCTGGCAATCCAATGCGCATCATATTGAACGCGATGATTTGTATCTCGACGATGTGATCATCGAAGACCCGACCCAGGATTTTTCGCAGATCATCCGGCCCGCGTTTGACCAGGTTTGGAATTCGTGCGGCTGGGCGAAGTCCATGAATTACGACGACGCCGGGAAGTGGCACGAGACGGCGCGATGATTGTGGCTCAGCGCTGCTGACAGAATCAATCCTCAGCGAAAAGATATTCCAAATCCGTCTTCGACAAACTGCGGGCGAAACCTTCTTCGCCCAGCACATCGGCGATGGTTTGCGCTTTGCTTTGCTGGAGTTCCCAAATTTTTTCCTCGACAGTTCCTGGCGCGATGAGGCGGTAGGCGTTCACGGTGTTGACCTGGCCGATGCGATGGGAACGATCAATCGCCTGCGCCTCGACGGCGGGATTCCACCACGGATCGTAGAGAACCACGTAGCTGGCGTTCGTCAAATTCAAGCCAGTGCCGGCGGCGCGCAGGCTCAGCAAAAACACCGCCGCGCCGGAATCGTTTTGAAACGCGGTCACGACTTCCTGGCGTTGTTTGGTTTGGCCGGTGAGCAGATGCGTGCGGATTTGGCGGCGCTGGCATTCCGTTTCAAGCAGCTTCAACACCTGGACGAATTGGCTGAACACTAAAACTTTTTGGCCGTCGGACAATAGCGGGTCGAGCAACTCGAAGAGCGTTTCGGTTTTGCCGGAGACGGCGTCGTTGCCGACGAGTTGCGGATGGCAGCAAATCTGACGGAGGCGCGTGAGCGCGGCGAGCACGTGAATTTTGCTTTGGTTGAGGCCTTTTTCGGCAACGGTCTGGAAAACCTGTTCGCGGCTGCGGCGCAGTTCGGCGAGATACAGTTTGCGCTGGTCGTCGCCAAGCTGGCAATCGCGGCGCTGTTCGATGCGGTCGGGCAGGTCCTTGGCGACGCGTTGCTTGAGGCGGCGCAGCATGAGCGGGCGAAGCTTGGCCGACAGACGGCGGCGCGCGATGCGCTGGGCGTTCTCGGGATCTTCACCGCGCGGCTCGTAGGTCTGCGTGAAATGTTCTTGCGTGCCGAGGTAACCCGGCTGGATGAAATCCACAATGCTCCACAAGTCGAGCAAACGATTTTCCAACGGCGTGCCCGTGAGCGCGAGCATGTGGTCGGCGCGAAGTTGTTTAACCGATTGGGTGACTTGCGCGGTCGGGTTTTTGATGAACTGCGCCTCGTCGAGAATCACCGCGTGGAAAGCGAATTTTTGCAAGGCTTCCAAATCGCGGCGGAGGAGCGCGTAATTCGTCACGATCAAATCGTGCTGGGGAATTTGTTTGCGCAAGTTGTGGCGCGCGGAACCGCTCTCGAGCACGAGCACTTTGAGATGCGGCGTGAAGCGCTCGGCTTCGCGGCGCCAGTTGTGCAAAACGGACGCGGGACAAATCACAAGCGACGGGCGCGGATGCGCATTCGGGCGCGCCTGCAACCACGCCAGCCATGCGAGCGTCTGCAAGGTTTTGCCGAGGCCCATGTCGTCGGCAAGGATGCCACCAAGTTTGATTTGCGTAAGGTGGCAAAGGAAATCGAAACCTTCCTTTTGATACGGCCGCAGGTCGGCGCGGATACTGTCCGGCAGCGCAGTGGACGGCGTGCCTTTGAAATCCTTGAGGCGTTCGCGCAAGGCCTGGGCGTGCGCGGAATCGCCGAAGCGTTTGAGTTCGTCCTCGTCGAGATGCGCAGCCTGCTCGATGCCGATGCGATGCGGCACGGGGATGAGGCCATCCACGCCGAGATCGGCCATCGCTTCATGCGCAGATTGCACGGCGCCCGCGTCGAGTTCGACCCAGCCGGAATCGGGAAGTTTGACGAAACGGCCCGTGGCGGTTTGCAGGCGTTGTAAATCGGCGGCGGTCAGGCGCAGTCCTTCCTGTTCCCACTCGGCGGACACCGAGAGCCAGTCAATGCCGCTGCCCTTGACGACGACGCGGGGGCGAAGCTGGCGCGGCGTGAGGAACAGGCGATGAAACGCGGGGTTGCCCAGATATTCGGCTTCGTTCGGGCGCTCCGGCCACGCGGCGCCGAGGACGCTCAGGAAATTTTCATTGGCATCGCCAACCCAAAGCCCGGGCTCAGGTGTGAACCAATCGAGTTTGCGCAACCAGCGCGTGACGGGTTCGAGTCGCGGGTCGTCGAGAATTTCCGGTTTGTCACCGGCGTTCGCGCGCGGTTCGTTGAATTGCCATTCGTGGCCGTTCCAAAGCCAGAGGCTTTGATCGCGATCACTGCGGGCCATGAGACGAAGGCGCACGGTGTCGTCGAGCAATTCAAAAATGAATTGGGGCATCGCCGTGTGCGCGACGCACAGTTGCTCCCAATCCGCGCCGGGAAAAGCGCGGGCGGCGCGCAATTTTTTCAACAGGCGATGACTGAGCTTGCGCACAGGCATGGCCGGTTTCCGCGACCAATGCTCGAGCAGCGTCGGCGGCGGGGCGTTGCGCAAAAGATAAAAAGTATTGCCGACCAGTGCGAGCGGCGGGCGTTGGGAAAAGAATTGGACATTGGCGAGCGGATGGATTTCGCCGCCGGGAAGCGTGACTTGATGGAGAAAAGAAAGGTCCTCGCCCTCGTGATGAAGATGCGGTGTCAATTCGGCGACCTGCCCTTGGAACTTCAAGCCGCCCGGACCGGTGGCGAGTTCGAGGCGCGTGCCGTGACCCCAGCGCGCGAGCCATTGAAGCAATTCAAGATCGGAAAGGAGTAAAGTTTCCTCGCCATCGGCGCGGCCGGCGTGAGTATCGGCCAGCCACTGGATGAACTCCCAATCGGCGGGCTGGAAAAGCTCCTGTTCGTGCGCGGCGCGCGTGGTAAGTTCCATGACCTCGCCCATCGTCTTGTGTTTCTCGCCGGTGCGCGAACGGAACAAATGGAATTGCACAGCGAGGCGATGCCGCGCGGGATTTTCGGGATCGGGATGCGTGCGGCAAAGCACGCGCAACGCGGCGCGGGGAGAATCCAGATGCGATGGCGCGGGTGGAAAGAGCCATTGCTCAAGCTGGTGCATGAGGCGCTGCTCCTGTTCGGCTTCCTCGACTTCGGCAAAGTGATCGAGGTTGGCGAGCGGCAGCAACTCGGTCGGCAGCGGACGATGGGCGCGCAGAAAAAGAAAAGCGAGTTGTTCGAGGCGCGTCTTGCCGGCGACGGCCATGAGATGCGGCCACCAGTCTTCGCCGGTGAAATCCTTGCGCGAGAGCGAAAGCTTCTCGAAATAATCCTCCAGCAGCAACCAGGCGCGCTGGGAATCGGCGCAGGTGGAGAATTGGTTGAGGATGTCGGTGCGCAGCGCGACCGCAGTTTTGGAGTCGGCGAGTTCGCGACGAAGGTCGGCAAGCGCACCGTAGGTCTTGGACAGGACAGTATGATGCGCGTCGTACTTCGTCGTGCTCGACGAGCGCAAGGCATTCCCGCTTCTTAACGAACCTTTGGCCATTCTGATTAAAATTGCCCTAGGGCAACGGTCTATCATCACGTCATAACACCCCCCATGTGGTCAATCTTATTCTTGGGATTTTTCGGTGGTGAAAGCCAGAAAAGTGTTGCAATGAGGGGAGAATTTCAGCCACGGATGGAACACTGATTTTAAAACGGATTGGGGAAACCGTGAATTTGGGCTAAGCTTATTTTGTGAAAAAGCAAAGCGCGGGCTTGATGATGTACCGGCGGGGCGAGGGTGTAGTGGAAATTTTACTGGCGCATCCGGGCGGGCCGTTTTGGAAAAACAAGGATGCCGGGGCGTGGACGATTCCAAAGGGTGAACCGGCGGATGGTGAAGATTTATTGGCGGCGGCGATTCGTGAGTTCAAAGAGGAATTGGGCGTGGAAGCAACCGGGCCATTTCAATCATTAGGCTCAATCACGCAGAAGGCAGGGAAGGTAGTGCATGCGTGGGCATTTGAAGGAGACCTGAACCCGGCAGAAATTCAGAGCAATTTTTTTGAAATGGAATGGCCGCCGCGATCAGGAAGGAAAATGACTTTCCCTGAAGTGGACCGGGCAGAATTTTTTTCGCTCGAAGAGGCGCGCGGAAAAATGAACGCGGCTCAGGTGGAGTTTTTAGGGCGGTTGGAAAAATTATTGTTTTGATTTTGGGTCGCGGGAAGCATCGCGACGCCCCGCACCGTAAGCCTCAAATACGCGCTGAATTTCATCACGAACCTGGCGGAATATTTTCAGGATTTCTTCGTCAGTTCCGATGGCTTTGGCGGGATCATAAAATGGCCAATGATGCCGATTAACCTGGCCGGGGAAAACCGGGCATGCCGTGTCGGCGTCGCCGCACACGGTGATGACCGTCTCAATTTTTTGGTTGAGGAATTCGTCCAGGTGTTTGGAGCAATGCTCCGAAATATCAATGCCCACTTCATTCATGACTTGGATGGCGATCGGATGAACATGCCCCGCGGGTTTTGACCCCGCGCTTTGCACATCGAGAAAATCTCCGGCGGCCGCGCGAAGAAATCCTTCGGCGAGATGGCTTCGGCAGGAGTTTCCGGTGCAAAGAATTAAAATAGTGGGCTTGCCGGTTTTCATAAAAAAATTAGCAACATTTGCCCGCTTTGAATTCCGGGATCGGCGCGAACCGAGAAGCCTTATTAAGATTCGGCGGCAGGCAACGATCTTCAGCCAAACAAGCGGTATGTTTGACACCCAACTGGATCGCCAACTCTTCATTCTTTATTTCCGCGCTCTCGACAGGAAATTGGGAGACAAACGGCGCCTCATATTCCACGTCCACCTCCAATTCGTCGTTTGTCAGGAAGGACCCGGCCTTGTTCAGCACGCCAAGCAATTTGCCCGCAGTCAGGCGATGGTCTGTATCATCGGCAAACCAGGCTTGCAGGCGGCACGTTGATTCGGTGCGGAATTGTCCGCCGCAATCAATAAATTTTTTCTCGATGAGGGCGATTTCCGTGACGTGAGCATGAGGCGGTATCTTGCTGCCCGTCGGCAGAAAAAAGCGCACGTTGCGTTGAGGATTATCAGCGAGAATTCGTTTAAATTCAGACAGTTTCATTGGTAACTCCGGTTTGGGGAATGATGGAAGAGTCGTCAGACCCGCGGCAGCAACGGCACACCGGGACGGCAAATGAAGCGCCAGCAAAGGGCGCCGCGATATAAATCCAAAGATGCGCGAGGTTTCCCGAAACAATCGCGGGCGCCAGCGAGCGCGCAGGATTCATGGACGCTCCGCAAATGGGCCCGGCGAACATGGCCTCCAAACCGATCACCGCGCCGACCGCGATACCGGCTGTGATGCCCTTTTCTTTGGCGCCGGTTGACACGCTTAATATAACGAACATCAAAAATAACGTGAGGATAAATTCCAGACCGAAAGATTGCATTTCTGAACCGGCGGGCAAAGTAATTCCAAGCTGCCGATCCAGCGGAAAAAGCCCATGGAGGATGAGGCTCGCCAGCACCGCGCCGCCGCACTGGACGGCGATGTATGGCAAAACTTGTGAGATTGGAAAACGCCCGGCTAGCGAAAACGCCGCCGTGACCGCAGGATTTAAATGCGCGCCGGAAACGTCTCCCACCGCGTATATCATGGCCAGGACAATTAACCCGAAAGTCAGCGCAATGCCCACGTGCGTGACGCCGCCGGTAGTCTCGTTGATCACCACCGCCCCCGTTCCTGCGAAAACCAGCGCAAAGGTGCCGATGAACTCCGAAACGAGCTTGTTGGCCAGCGTTATTTTCATATTTGATTACGCGTATATGATGATGTCATTGCACATATATGTCAATCCGTATATAATGTGACGATGCGCAATCTCCCATTGTTCTTTTCGGCGCTGGCGGATGAAAATCGCCTGCGCCTCCTGCTGCTCATTGGGAAAGGCGAAGTCTGCGTCTGCCACCTTCAGTCCGTCCTGCAAACCAACCAGCCGAAGATTTCACGGCATCTGGCCTATTTGAAACGCGCCGGCCTGGTTTCAGCGCGGCGCGATGGGAAATGGATGCATTATCGCCTGGGGAAACTGGATGCGTTCCAGCAAAAAATCCTAGCGGAAACATTGCATGATCTAAAAAGACATGCGCAAATCCAGCGCGATCTGCAAAGACTCAAAAAAATCCTTTGTTGTCCTGGCGAATAAAAAAACCGCCGAAAGAAATTGAAATGAAATTTCAGCGCGACGAAACCATCGCGTGCCGCTTTAGGATTTATCGAGTTTCTTCTCGATATCGCGCACGCGGCGGATGAGGTCGGGTAGCTGGCTGATGCCGATGTATTGCCGTTTGGCCTGGCGGTCAGGGACGGCTGGCGACCCCAAATATTTTTCACCGTCGGGAATATCATTCATCACGCCGGACTGCGCGGCGACGGTGACCTGGTTGCCAAGCTTGAGATGCCCCGCGATGCCCACTTGCCCGCCGAGCACGACGTAGCTGCCCAGTTTGGTGCTGCCTGCAATGCCCACTTGCGACACGAGCAAACAATGTTCGCCAACGGCCACGTTGTGGGCGATCTGGACAAGATTATCAATCTTGCTGCCTTTGCCGATGGTCGTCGGGCCAAGCGCGCCGCGGTCCACAGTGACGCACGCGCCAATTTCGACATCGTCGCCAATGATGACGTTGCCGATCTGCGGCACTTTGCGATGGACGCCCTGATCGAAGACATAACCAAAACCGTCCGAGCCGATAACACTTCCCGAATGGATGCGAACGCGTTTGCCAATCTGGGTGCGCGGATAAATTGTGACGTTGGGAAAAAGCTGAGTCTCCTCGCCGAGTTGCGATTGGAAACCAATCGAGTTGCCGCCCTGCAACACAACGCGCGCGCTGATTTGCGCCCCTGCCCCGACGATGCAATTTGGCCCGATGTGTGCCGTGGGATCAATCTTCGCATCTGCCGCGACGACCGCCGAAGGATGCACGCCCGGAGCGAAGACCGGGTCGGGAAAAAACAAGGGCAGCACGCGCGCGAAGGCGATGCGCGCATTGGGCACGGCGATCAAGGTCTTGCGTTCGGAATTGAAATTTCCCGTCACGAGAATGGCGGACGCGGCACTGGCTTCGGCGCGTTGAAAATAGGTTTCGTTCTCGGCGAAGGTAAGGTCACCGGCGCGGGCGCTTTCCGCGGGAGCAAAGCCGGTCAGGACGACCGAGGCATCACCACGGACCTGGCCCGCGAGTTGTTTGGCAATTTCGGCGGCAGTAAAGGGCATAAAGGGTTGATGATTCGAAAACTGCGGTGAATATAATTTGGCGGGCGGGTATTACAACATCAAGTTTGACAAATGCACTTACGTTTTTACGGTGCTATCTGATGCGCACAGAAGAAAGGGTGAGACGGTAGAATGTCCAACCCCATTGACGAATTCAAGTTTCCGGAGCATTGTGGCGTTGTATAGTAGGTGTGAGCACACAGCGATAATCAATTTTGAGGGTTATCCAGTACAAATAATTAATTGTTGGATAGGAAGCTAATTTCGACATGTCACGGCTTATGCAAACCGCCACCCAGCCCATTCATGATAGATGGATGAGTGTTCCCCAGCGGACTCAGGCCACACGCACTTCATTGGAAAGTATCGAAGGGATCTCGGAAGATGCCCTGATAACTTTCTACTCCGTGGATTGGTTCAACGCAGTACATCAATTTCGAGCGGAGGAAGCCGATTACCTTTGCCAGGATGGGCAGTTCGAGTCCACCTTGGACGAACACCGGGCGGCTGTAGCACAATTAATTGCATTGGGCGAAACTTTGGTTTTGGCCATCAAAAAAACCGGGCTCGTGAAAGGCGCTAAATTCTCAATCGAAGATGTTCGAGCGGTGATTGAATCTTTACGCGAAACCTTTAGGGGCGTTCATGGCCCACACAATCATCCTGCCATTAGTAAAAATATTCTCAAGGCTCTTGAAGCGGCGTGAGCCGAAACCAAACAATCGAGAGGATTCTTGAATTGTGGTTTGACGTGGATCATTGCCCATTTGAAATGCGTCATGAAAAGCGGCAGGCGCGGGATAAGTTTATTTTGAATTGCGTCAGTGGACAGCACTTTACCGTTGAACAGACCTTGGACACTCTTCATTCGCAATATCTGGATTACAGGCGCGAGCGCAGAAAAAACGAGAGACTCGCTGGCGGCCAACAAGCTCCTCCGACAAGTTAAATTAGTTGTTTAATATATTTGCGAAGATTCCCTCCTGTTGACTTCTTTTCTGTTCGTTAGCTGTCCCTTTCCATTGGTCCCGTGGAGTAACTTGCCGCTTATAGTCAGAAAATTAGACAGCAATACGGGTTTATGCTGTCTTGAAACCTAATATCTCACGCCAATTAGGATATAATAATTAGTTATTCTAATTGTTTAGAGACGAATAAAGCAGGTCATTTTTGACCACTTTGCTCAAAAAACTTCAAAAGGTTTTCCGAGCCAAGAGCGAATAAAGGCCAAAAACGGGCAACTTCTTAAGATTTGTCTTTTGTAGAGCAGCTTATCGGCCAATTTCAAAGCTGGCACGTATTTTGCAGATAGATTGGCAGTTGAGATCCTAAAGGAGGCATCCACTCTAACAACTCCATTAGGTTTTTAACTATTGAACAGCGCCGGGCTTTTTCCGGCGTTGATTGGTGCAGAAAACTAAAAACTGAAACGCAGTAGTCACAAGACGTAATGAAAACTAAAATCAACCACATCGGTATCATCAGACAATCGCTCGGCTGGCTGGCCGTATTCACGGGCGCAGGACTGGCCGTGGTTGCGCTGAACTATCGGGAGTTCAATCAGCAGATCGAACTCGGAGAAAAAAATGCGGAGTTGACCCAGGCCATGTTGCAGGTGGCGCACGACAATGCGTTGCTTCGCCAGCTTGGCGAGGGGCAATTCGATCAAGCCAAAAAGGAACTAAGTTCCCGTTTGGCTGGAAACCTGGCGGAAGTGAATACCCTGTCCGCTTCAACCGCGCCGGCGACGCAGGAGTTCGCCCGGGGAGTCATCATTCAGGTGTCGCATGATAAGATCAAGCACCCGGATTATTACTTCGCCGCGGCGGGGCTGGAGAAAATTCAAACCGGCGAAGTCATGCAGGTCGTCCGGCACTGATCGGTTGAGATCAATATAGAAAATTGATTGAGGCCTTCAAGGCTTTGGTCAATGAACCAATGCGGGGGTTTTGCGCCTTGCCCGGCAATGCGCGAGCCCCCGCATCTTATTGTCCCGGTGGCGACATAAGTGCAGGTTTTGGATTTTTTGCACTCACATTTCGCAAGCTTGATTGCTCGCGACCATTAAAACTTCTCCTTCTCCCCCTTGACACTGAAAACTGAACACTTGAAACTTACTCCATGTTCGATTCCCTGAGCGGCAAGCTCCAGAACGCTTTCAAGAACCTGCGTGGCCTCGGTAAAATCTCCGAGACCAACGTGTCCGATTCCTTGCGCGACGTGCGCCTCGCGCTGCTCGAAGCCGATGTCAATTTCAAGGTCGCGCGGGATTTCATCGAACGCGTCAAGACCAAGGCCATCGGCCAGGAAGTCATCCAGAGCGTTCATCCCGGCCAGCAGATCATCAAGGTCATCCATGATGAATTGGTGGATCTGCTCGGCTCGTCCAACGCGGCGCTCAATCTCAGCGGCAATCCCGCCTGTGTGATGATGGTGGGTTTGCACGGTTCCGGAAAAACCACTTCCAGCGCCAAGCTCGCGCGCCTTTTGCTCAAGCAAGCCCGCACTCCCCTGCTCGTCGCGGCTGATGTCTATCGTCCCGCCGCGATGGATCAACTCGAAACGCTCGGCAAACAAATTGAAATTCCTGTCTTCGTGCAAAAGGGCGAAACCGACGTTTTGAAGATCGCCCGCGGCGCGCTGGAATTTGCGAAAGCGAATAATCGCAACACGCTCATTTTCGATACCGCTGGCCGTTTGCAGATTGACGAGCCGCTGGTGCAGGAACTTGTCCGTCTGCGCGATCTGGTGCAGCCACAGGAAATTTTGCTCGTGCTCGATGCCGCCACCGGCCAGGAAGCTGTGAATGTCGCCACGCATTTTGACAAGGCGCTCAACATCACTGGTTCCATTCTGACCAAGCTGGACGGCGATGCCCGCGGCGGCGCGGCGCTAAGTTTGAAGTCCGTCACCGGCAAACCCATCAAGCTCGCGGGCACGGGTGAAAAGCTGGAGGAGTTCGAGGCGTTTCATCCCGAGCGCATGGCTTCGCGCATTTTGGGAATGGGCGATGTCGTCAGCCTCGTCGAGCGCGCGGCCGAAGCGGTGGACATGGACGAAGCCAAGCGCATGGAAGAAAAAATGCGCAAGGGGCAGTTCACGCTTGAGGATTTCCTCGAGCAGTTGCGCCAGATGAAAAAGCTCGGCTCACTTGAAACCATCGTCGGCATGTTGCCCGGCGGCGCGGAGATGATCAAAGGCGCGGACCTCAACAAGCAGGAAAAAGAATTTGTCCACATGGAGGCGATGATTTGCTCCATGACCATGCAGGAGCGGCGCCAGCCACAAATCTTAAATGCCAAACGCCGCATCCGCATCGCCAAAGGCAGCGGCGTGACCGTGGCTCAACTCAACACCATGCTTAACAAATTCGGTGAGATGCAGCAGATGATGAAGAAAATGGGCAAGCTGCAAAAGATGATGATGAAGCGTGGCGGAGCGATGCCGGGTTTGTTCGGAGGATAAAAATTCGCGGCGGTTTACGCGCTCTTGCGCTTCGCTTTTTTCCGCGATTGTTGAAACGCCTGGAGCATTTCCGATTGCGCTTCAAAAAATCCGGCCAGGTCGGCCAGCACTTCCACCGTCTTTGGACTCAGGTGATGTTCGATGCCCTCGATGTCGCGGCGCTGGGTTTCCGCATCGAGACCGAACAGCGAAAAGAATCGTGAGAGCGTTTCGTGGCGGCTGCGGATTTTGCGCGCCACTTCCCGGCCCTTTTTCGTGAGGATCAACCCGCGATATTTTTCGTATTTGAGATAACCCGCCTCACCGAGTTTTTGCACCATGCTCGTGACGGATGCCTGCTTCACCTTGAGCGAGGACGCGATGTCCACCACGCGCGCGTAGCCCTTTTCTTCGATCAATTCGTGGATGCGCTCCAAATAATCTTCGGCGCTCTGGCTCGGTGAATTTGCCGCTGGCATTTCCGAAATCAAACACCAAGGCCCGCGTGATGGCAAGCGCGGTAAATATTGTGAGCCACGGATGGAACACGGATTAAACACGGAAAAATTTCCCAATCAGTGTCAAATCGGTGTTCCATCCGTGGCTAAATTTCTCTTCCGCATTTTTTATTTGTAGGAAAATGCCTACAGACTTTTCCGTAGTATTCCGACGAGATAATCCGCCTTCCTGTCCCTCATCATCTCGCGCGTTGTTGTTAAATTTATTTTATGTTTCCGAAAGATTTTTCGAGTCGTACGGGTTTTATTTTTGCCCTGGTCATTTTGGTGTTTTTTGTTTGTACTTGCGCCCGCAGCCAGCAAATGCTCAGTTTCGGCTGGGACCCCAGTCCGGATACCAATGTAGTCGGTTACCTCGTGGAATACGGCACTGAAAGTGGCGTTTATACTTCGCAGGTGGATGTCGGCTCCAGCCCGCAGGTCACCATCACGAACCTGCAGGAAGGCGCCAATTATTATTTCGTGGTCGTCGCGTATGAGACGAACTACGTACAAAGCCCGCCCTCCGGCGAATTGATGGTGACGATGCCGGGCACTATTTCCATCACGCCGCCGATCAATCCCGGAGCCCCTTATACCCTTTCATTTCCGATGGCTCCGGGTCATTGGTATGAGATTCAATCGGCCACGACCATTGGCGCGTGGCAAACGCTTTGGCAAACGCCCGTGTCCGATGATTACGAATGGGCTGAATTCGAGGACTTCATGAGCATGTACGAACCGCAATGTTTTTACCGGCTGGTTTTGCATTAGCCTGAGCGCCGTTCCGCGAATCACGCCGTTCTGTCCTTCAGAAAAATTGCAACCAATCCCTTTCTGCGGTTATACTTATGGGAAATGGATCTGCATTCTTTGATCGGCATGGCCAAGGCCAATGGCGCGAGCGATCTCCATCTTGAGCCCGGCCTGCCCGCGGCTATTCGTGTGCGCGGGACTCTTCGCGCAAGCGGCGCGCCGATTCCCGGGAAAGTTTTACTCGAAGCGGCGCACGAATTGATCGGGCCGGAAGAATGGCCGCACTTTCTCGAACGCCAATCTTATGATCTTTCGCGCAGCGTCTCCGGTGTTCGTTGTCGCATCAATGTTTTGCAAACCTCGCGCGGGATCGGCCTGGCCATTCGTTTGTTGATCGGCTTTCAAGCCACGGTGGAGAAACTCAACCTGCATCCTGATCTCAAGAAATTGATCGGTCATAGCAACGGCCTCATCATCATCAGCGGTGCGACGGGTTCCGGCAAATCCTCCACGCTCGCCGCGTTGATCCAGGAAATCAATCTTACCGAGACGCGCCACATCGTCACGATTGAGAGCCCGATTGAATACGTCTTCAAACCGCATCGCGCCTATATCCGCCAACGCGAAGTTGGCCGCGACACGCCGTCATTCGAGCAAGCTCTCATGGATGCCATGCGCGAAGATCCGGATGTCCTCATGGTCGGCGAGATGCGCGATCCTGAAACCATGCGCCTCACCCTCAACGCCGCCGAGACGGGCCATCTCGTCCTCGCGACCGCGCATTCCGCTACGGCGGCCGAGGCGTTGCAACGCGTCGTTTCCGCTTTTCCTTCCGAGATACAAAATAGCGTTTGCGCGCAACTCGCCGATTGCATCGTCGCCGTCATCAGCCAGCGTCTGCAATATCGCACCGACCTTAAAATGCAGGTGCCCGAGTGCGAAATATTGATGAGCGGCCACGCGGTAAAAAATTTCATCCGGCGCGGTGAATTTTTCAAACTCACTTCCGCCATGGAAACCGGCGCGAACGAAGGCATGTGGACATACTCGCGTTATCGCACCTGGCTCGAAGCCCGCAAAACCTGGCATTTCCCCGGCGACCAAGGAACCGAAGAGCCCACCGCCGATCTCACGACGACCGAGGAAGTCACCCCGCTTCCCCGGCCTTCGCGCACGTCAACCACTCCATCCGCGCGTCCGAATAAAGTGCCTTCAACTTCTGCCGGGGTCACATCGGGCGGCGCTTCCGGCAAAAACCGCGACGACCTTTTGGAGATCGAACCTGAAGCCGGCGGCCTCGAAGCCATCATTTCTAAATTGAAGTCCAAGCCATGACGTAAAACGCTCGCCTCCACGAATGCCGGTGGTAAATTCCACCCATGCCGGATCCGGTCAGTCATAAGAGAAAAGATCCCAAGCGATTATATCGGTTGAGCAAATCACCGGTCTTCGGCCGGCTCGCCGTGGTCAATCATTTCAAGAGCGCAGTATCCAAGGTGGATCCGCGCGGCGAATATCCCAAGCTCTCCCTTTTTCTTTCAAGACGTTTGTGGACCTGGATCTGGCAATACATTAAAAACCTTGGACCGCGCACCAAATTTCGCACGTACGAAAACGCTCCCCATAATGGCGTATATCAGCTCAAGCCAGCGCCCGGCGCCAGCCGCATTCAAATCGCGCTTGCCGGCGATTGGGGAACCGGCACGGATGAAGCCGCAAAAATTGCTACCCTGATGTCGGCGACGAATCCCGATCTTACGCTGCACTTGGGAGATGTTTATTACGTCGGTAATAAATCGGAGATTGAAGAAAACTTTCTCGGTCGAAAGAACCCTGATTTCCTTCCGGTTAAGTGGTCACATGGCGCGCAGGGAAGTTTTTCGCTCATCGGCAACCACGAATTATATGCCGGCGGCGGTCCTTATTACACCGTGCTTTTGCCCACGCTGGGGATGAACGGCCAGAAACAACTCGCGAGTTTTTTCTGCCTCGAGTTGGATCACTGGCGCATCCTCGCGCTCGACACCGGCTACAATTCCAGCGGCTGGCCAATTCTCAGCCAGATACCAGGAATCAAAAATATTCCGATTGTCGGCGGTGATTGCCATCTCGAAAAGCCGGTGCTCGATTGGCTGCGCACCCAGGTCGCACCCGATAAAAATAAGAAAGCCACGTTGATTCTCTCGCATCATCAATATCTCACGGCTTTTCCCGGTGAACAGGAATATCCCCGCGCCGCCCAGCAGATCGCGGAATTTTTTAAAGATCAGGAGGTGCTTTGGATTTGGGGACACGAACATCGCCTGGCATTTTACAATCGTGTCACCACGCCGGAATGGCTCACGTTTTACGGTCGCTGCGTCGGCCACAGTGGCATGCCTGTCGAGCCCGCGACCCCTGATTTGTCCAAAGGGACTTTGCTCTGTTATGACGGCGACCCCAACCGCACGCATAAACTCGATGACGGCACGGTGGTCGGCCAAAATGGTTTCGTCAATTTGACCTTTGAAGGCACAGACCTCACGCTCGATTATCGCGACATTGATAACATTCAGTTATTGGTCGAGCGTTTTACGCCCAATGCGGACGGGACGCTCCAGCGCACGGTCGTCACTGACCCCGCCGTGCTCTGGTCACCGCATTGAATTTGGGCGCAAAAAGTTAAAAAAGGGGCTTGCAATCAAACGTCTTGCTGCTACCTTCTCCGTTCCTTTTCGAAAGGAAATATAATTTATGTCGAGAATTTGTGAATTAACCGGAACCGGGCCGATCAAAGGCAACCACATCTGGCGCAGCGGTAAAGCCAAGAAAAAAGGCGGCATCGGCACGCACGTCACCGCCATCACCAAGCGCAAATTCATGCCGAATTTGCAGCGCGTGAAGGCCCTTATCAACGGTGAAGTGCGCTACATCCGCGTCACGGCCAACGCCCTCAAAAAAGGCATGGTCGTCAAAGCCCCCCGCCGCACCTGGAAGAAGCCTGAGACCAAGGCCGAAGCCAAAGCGAAATAATTACGATCCACCAACTAAAAAGGCGAAGCCAGCCAGCTTCGCCTTTTTTCTTTTCCAGGATTACTTCCCTTTCAGCCGGTGCATCGTGGCGCGCTTGAGTTCGCGGTCGGAATCGCGTTCCTTCAAATCTTCGCGCTTGTCGAATTGCACCTTGCCTTTGCCCACCGCCAGCGCCACTTTTACGCGTCCATCCTTCCAGTAAAACGAGAGTGGAAAAAGCGCGTTGCCTTTGACCTGGCTCAATTCAAAAAGTTTGCGGATCTCGGTTCGATGCAAAAGTAATTTCCGCACCGCCTTGGGCAGATGATTCTGCCGATTGCCCTGCGCATACTCGTCAATGTGCGCGTTGTGCAGGAAAACTTCATCTTTTTCAACCCGCGCGAAAGCGTCCGCAATCTGGCCTTTGCCCGCGCGCAAGGCTTTGACCTCGGTTCCGTGCAGCACGATCCCCGCCTCAAACGTCTCGACGATATGATAATCGCGCCGGGCTTTGGAATTGTTCAGGATGTCCGCCATAAATAACGACAGCCAGAAGATAGCTTCTGGCTGCCGGTAAAACTAGGGTGATATTGCGTTCGCGTTTAACTGTAGCGGCGGCCTATGACCGCCGAACACCGCAGAAATCGCTTAGTGTTTCTTGCGTTTCTTGCTGTTGTTGGCGGGCTTTTCAACCTCGGCCAATTCCGGCAAGTCCCAGCCGGTTTTTTCTTCGATCAATTCTATCAGGGCGATGTCCGCCGCGCCCAGGCCGGTGGTATCGCTGATCAGGGGACGGCTGATGGAGCCGCCGCCGGAATTGAGCTGGCGCACGCGGCGCGAAACGAGATTAATCAGAACGTTGGGATTGCCAACCTTCTCCAATGCTTTTTTAGTCAGTTCAGCTTTCAAATTTATTCCCAGTTTTAAAGTCGAGTCGGACACAATAGCGTCTATCGGCGATGACGCAACATAAAAATGACCCGCTTTTTAGACGAATTCAAAGAATCGAACCAAGCGGATTTGTAACCTATGGAAGGGTGGACTCTTTGGGTGAAACTAGGCATCATGGGGATAGTTCTTTGAATATGGAACTGTTGTCTGTGTCCAGCCAGTTTGGAGGCGCAAGGCCTTCTGAAGTTGAACTGTATAAAAAACGCCACTTAAGCGGTTTGATTCGATGCCAAGCGAGCCAAAAAGTGAATTTTGGTTCGGAAAAGTTCGCTTGAGTTCGCGTTGACTCGGATAAGTTCGGATAAGTTCGCTTAACGGCGTGAAAAAAATGTTACAACGCGGCCAGCCCCAATCCCGGTTGCTTATAATATTGCCCTGATCCGTCAAAAGGATTCCGAAGAAAGACACAGACTTGACACCACCTGCTAAATCTCAAACTCTGCCCCAATCAAATCGCGAATCCCATGAACTATATCCCCCATCCCAAGCCGGGTACATTGCGCCACATCCGAATTGTTTTGGTCGCCGCCGCCATGCTGGGCGCATTGACCGCCTGTCTGACGGGCAACCAGCAATCCGGTTTCGTAAATCTGTTCGACGGCCAAACCCTGAACGGCTGGACTTACCTCGGCAATCCCGGCGGCGAATATTTTGTCACCAATGGCGTCATCGTTTGTCCCAAGGCCAGCACCGGCAATTTGGTCACCGAAAAGGAATATTCCGATTTCGTTTTTCGCGTCGAATATAAATATGAAGCCGACGGCAATAATGGCGTGGCCATTCGCGCCCCGCTGACGCGCGAAAATCTCACTTACGTCGGCGTCGAAATCCAGATGCTCGACGACACCGCGCCCATGCATCGCAACTTGAAACCGTGGCAATATAATGGTTCGGTCTATGGCATCTGTCCCGCGACGAACGGCACTGGTGTCATCGGCCAGTGGAACACCGAGGAAATCACCTGCATCGGCCGCCATTATCATATCGTATTGAATGGCCGCGTCATCGTTGACACGGATTTGAATGATGTCCACGACCCGTTCACGCTCGAAACCCATCCCGGCTTCTTGCGCACCCGCGGGCATCTTGGTTTTCTCGGCCACAACAGCCGCTTTGAATTTCGCAATATTTCCATCAAGGAATTGCCGGTGCAAACCGCCGACAACACGCCGCCAGCCGGTTTCACCGCGCTCTTCAACGGCAAAGATTTGACCGGTTGGAAAGGCCTGGTCGCCGACCCACCCACGCGTGCGAAAATGAGTCCCGAGAAATTGGCCAGCGAACAAGCCCGCGCTGATGCGGAAATGCTCAAGCATTGGCACGCGCAGGACGGGCAAATTGTCTTTGACGGTCACAACAACAATCTCTGCACGGCGAAGGATTACGGCGATTTTGAAATGCTGGTGGATTGGAAAATCCCTGCGAAAGGCGACAGCGGCATTTATTTGCGCGGCAGTCCGCAGGTTCAGATTTGGGACACGAACAGTCCCGGCCAATTCACGCCGCCCGATGGTTCCGGTGGATTATACAACAATGAAAAAAATCCCCGCCACCCGTTGCGCTTCGCCGACAAACCCGCCGGCGAGTGGAATCATTTTCGCATTCTCATGATCGGCGAGAAAGTCCACGTCTTTCTCAACGGCCAGTTGGTGGTCAACGATACGACCCTGGAAAATTATTGGGAACGCGACAAATCGATTTATCCCACCGGCCAAATAGAACTCCAAAACCACGGCGGCCCGCTTTGGTTCAAGAATATTTACATCCGCGAAATTCCACGCGGCCAGTAAAAATCTAACACGACTTAGTAACTCAGAGCTTTGGCAAATCCACAGCTACTCAACCTCCCTCTCCTGCAATTAAATTGCAGGAAAGGACCAGGGCAAGGGTGCGATGACTGATAAACACCAATATTTAAAGAACAAAAACAGCACTCCTGTATAATCTCCGTTTAATTTTATTTTCCCGCTTCGTTTCAAAACCCCATTTAATTCCCCGGCGAATATTCCGCCAGTAACTCCCCGCGAGTAAGTCTTGCCTTTTGATTTAGTTCGGGCACTCTAACTGCGGAAAAAGGGAAACACTCGCAGCTTAACTTATGCGCAGTAACCGTCGCGAATTCATCAAACGCTCCGCCGTCGCCACCGCTGGCACATGGCTGCTTGGAGTCCATTCCTCGTTTGGAAAAATCTCGCCCAACGAACGCCTGAATATCGGTGTCGTCGGAACAGCAGGTCGCGCCGCCGCAGACATCGCGGGCGTGAAGCAGGAAAATATCGTCGCCTTGTGCGACGTGGATTCTCTGTTGCTCGACAAGGCGCAGTTGAAATTTCCGTCCGCCGCGCGCTACACCGATTTTCGCAAAATGCTCGAGCGAAAAGACCTGGATGCCATCGTCGTCGGCACGCCCGACCACACGCACGCGGTTGCCACTGTCGCCGCTTTGCAAAGTGGCCGCCATGTTTATTGCGAGAAGCCCCTGACTCACACGATTTCCGAAACGCGCATCGTCGCAGCCGTCGCGCGCAAGACCGGCCTTGTCACGCAAATGGGCAATCAGATCCACGCGACCGAACACTATCGCCGCGTCGTCGAAATCGTAAAGAGCGGCGCGCTGGGGCCGATCCGCGAAGTTCATTGTTGGGCTGATTCTCCGTGGGAAGCGATGGATCGTCCCGCCGGCGAACCCGTTCCGCCCAACGTGGACTACGAACAATGGCTTGGCCCCATTAGCTACCGTCCCTATAGCCACGAATATTTGCCATTCAACTGGCGGCGTTGGTGGGCGTTTGGCGGAGGAACCCTTTCCGATTTCTGCTGCCACCTGACCGACTTGGCATTTTGGTCGCTCGATCTTAAAGCGCCGCTGACCATCGAAGCCGAAGGTCCGCCCGTCCATCCCGAATGCGCACCCGCGTGGTTAATTGTCCGCTACGAATACGCCGCGCGCGCCGCCGCGCCGCCGGTCAAACTGATTTGGTATTCGGGCGGCAAACGTCCGCCGCAGGAACTACCAAAGTGGGGCAACGGCGTTTTGTTCGTCGGCGATAAAGGCATGCTGCTGACGAATTACGATAAACATGTTTTGCTGCCCGAAAAAGATTTCGCTGGTTTTGTGCCGCCCCCGCCATCCATCGCGCCTTCTCTCGGCCACCACGCCGAGTGGATCAACGCGTGTAAAACCAACGGCCCAACCACATGTAATTTTCAATACGGCGCGTTGCTGACCGAGGCCGGTTTGCTTGGAAACGTCGCCTACCGCACCGGCAAGAAAATTATTTGGGATCCGAAGAAAATGCGCGCACAGAATTGTCCGGAAGCGGACCAGTTCATTCATCATGAATATCGTTCCGGCTGGAAAATCCGTGCGTGAGCCATAAATTTCTGCGGAGAAACCCGGCACATTTCGCGGTTCCGGCTGTCAAGTTCCAATCGCCCGGAACCTGCCTGCTTTTTCAATAAAACGGCAAGTGCCTCTGCTTCAACCACGAAGAGTTTCCAAATTATAGTTGACTGGTTAGTCTAGTATGCTATCTTTTCAACGTGAGTAGGAAATGGCGTATCAAAACAATGACGATGGAAGAAGTTTTAAACGAAACCTTGACCTGGCTGTCTAAATATCATCGGGCCATGCGAGGTGGCAACTCGAATGAATTGAATAGCGCAACGTCCAATGATGTACGGTGTTCAATAGATGCAAAATAGTTGACTAGTCGCTTTATAAACCTGAAGGCCTGGCAAGGTCGTAGAGCGGAAAATAATTTGCCGATCTGATTTTTAAAACCAACAACCAAAATGAAAGAAAACTTTGTGAAAAAAAGCCATACGAGGAAAATCAGAACTGGGGTCGCTACGCCGCGCCTCGCCGTCAAAGGCGGGCGCCGGCGATTTGCGCTGAAAAGCAAAGGGCCTGAGCAGACCGCTCAGATCATCGAATTGAAGGAACCGTCGGTGGCGATTGTCCCGCGCGATGAAGCGCAGCTTGCGGCCGATTACGAAAAGGCGCCTGAGCGCTTGCCGTATGATGGCAACACGGCGTTCAATTTATATCTGCGCGAAGTGGGCCAGACCAAGTTGCTCACGATTGAGGAGGAAAATCAGTTGGCCGCGCGCATCAAGAAGGGCGACAAAAAAGCCCGCGAATTGATGATCAAGGCAAATCTGCGTCTCGTCGTGAAAATCGCGCGTGAGTACGAAGATTATGGCATGCCGTTGCTCGACTTGATCAACGAAGGCAACATCGGCTTGATGAAAGCGGTCGAACGCTTTGATCCCACCAAAGGCGCCAAGCTTTCGACTTACAGCGCCTGGTGGATCAAGCAGGCCATCAAACGCGCCCTGGCGAATCAATCGAAGACCATTCGTTTGCCGGTTCACGTGGTGGACAAACTGTTCCACATGCGCCGCTCGGCGATGAAGCTTCAGGAAGTCCTCGGTCGCGAACCGACCGATGAAGAGCTTGGCGATGAACTTGGTTTCAGCGCGCAGAAAGTGGCGCAGTTGCGGACCGCGGCGATTCGCCCGGCCTCGCTCGAAGCGCCGCTCGGCGATGACGACACCAGCCGCATCTCGGATGTGGTGGCGGATGAATCCGCCGACACGCCGTACGAACAACTTGAGGACAAGACCAATACCTCGATGTTGCGCGAACTGGTCGCCACGCTGGAACAACGCGAAGCGGAAATTCTCCGCTATCGTTTCGGGCTCGACGGCGATGCGGAACGCACGCTGGAAGAAGTCGGCCAAAAATTTGGCGTGACGCGCGAACGCATTCGCCAGATCCAGAACACGGCTTTGGCCAAGCTGCGCAAGCAGATCGAGAAGCTCGAGACCGTGCGCGTCGCCGCCTGATTTGGCGCGAGCAAAAAGTTTTGCTATAGTTCCATCATGGAACAACGAAAACTTGGCAGTCAGGGGCTGATCGTTTCGGCGATCGGCCTCGGGTGCATGGGAATGTCGGATTTCTACGGCTCGCGCAATGATCAGGAATCCGAAACCACCATCGCCCGGGCATTGGAACTCGGCATCAATTTTCTCGACACAGCGGACATGTATGGTCCGTTCAAAAACGAGGAACTCGTCGGGCGCGCGATTCAAAATCATCGCAAACAAGTAATCCTCGCGACGAAATTCGGCATCGTCCGCAGCGCGACCGATCACAATGTTCGCGGCGTCAACGGCAAACCTGAATACGTCCGTAGCGCATGCGAAGCCAGCCTGCGCCGCCTGAACACCGACGCCATTGACCTTTACTATCAACACCGCGTTGATCCCAACACGCCAATTGAAGAAACCGTCGGCGCGATGGCGCAACTCGTGAAGGAAGGCAAAGTGCGTTACCTCGGCTTGTCCGAAGCAGGCGCGCAAACCATTCGCCGCGCCCATGCCGTGCATCCCATCACGGCGTTGCAGACCGAGTATTCACTGTGGACGCGCGATCCCGAGGACGAAATTCTCTCCGTGTGCCGCGAATTGGGAATTGGATTCGTTGCGTATAGCCCACTTGGCCGGGGCTTCCTGACTGGCGCGTTCAAAAAGCCGGACGATTTGACCACCGATGATTTCCGCCACAAGTCGCCGCGCTTTCAAGGCGAAAATTTTCAACGCAACGTGCATTGGGTGGCGCGCATCGAATCGCTCGCGAAAGAAAAAAATTGCACCGCGTCTCAACTCGCGCTCGCGTGGGTGCTCGCGCAAGGCAAAGACATCGTGCCCATCCCGGGAACAAAACGCCGCAGCTATCTCGAGGAAAATGTCGGCGCGCTCAAGCTTCAACTGACAGCATCCGACCTCGCGCACCTCAACGAAGCCGCGCCGCAAGGTGCCGCTGCCGGCATGCGCTATAACGAAACACAGATGGCCACCGTGAATCGGTGATTGCCGGTTGGCCAAAGCGTCTATTTTGTAGCGACCGTTTAACCTTCGGTTGTAAGTTGAAATTTTAACAGCGACCTGTCTTCATCAATCTATGAAAGCGATTCGCGTTCATCAGTTCGGCGGGCCTGAAGTTTTGCAATTCGAGGACGTTCCGGTTCCGCAACCATCTGCCGAACAAATTCTCGTTCGCATTTACGCCGCGGGCATCAATCCTGTGGATACCTATATTCGTAGCGGAAGTTACGCGGCGAAACCCACCCTGCCCTACACTCCCGGCAAAGACGCCGCGGGCATCGTGGACACCCTCGGCAAAGGCGTCAAAAATTTTAAACCCGGCGACCGCGTTTATCTCGCGGGCACGTTGACCGGTGCGTACGCGGAATACGCGCTCGCAGAATCTTCGCAAGTTCATCCCCTGCCGGAAAAAATTTCATTCACCCAGGGCGCGGCCGTCAACATTCCCTACGGCACGGCGTATCACGCATTGATTCAACGCGCGAAAGCAGTGGCGGGCGAGACCGTGCTGATTCACGGCGCGACCGGCGGAGTTGGTTTGGCTGCGGTGCAGATCGCGCGCGCGGCGGGATTGACGATCATCGGAACCGGCGGCACGGATGCGGGACGCGTTGTCGTGCTGGAGCAAGGCGCTCATCACGTGCTCGATCATCGCGCGCGCGGATATTTGCAACAGATTGAAGACCTCACCGGCGGGCACGGCGTGGATGTCATTGTGGAAATGCTTGCGAATATCAATCTTGGCAAAGACCTGACCGTGATCGCGCAAGGCGGACGCGTCGCTGTCGTCGGCAGCCGCGGTCCTGTCGAAATAAATCCGCGCGATGCCATGTCCCGCGACGCCGCCATTCTCGGCGTCATGTTTGGCAACGGCTCGGCCAAGGAACTCGCAGGAGTTTACGCCGCGCTCAATGCGGGATTGGAAAACGGGACATTGCGTCCGGTCGTTGGAAAAGAATTTCCACTGGCTGAAGCCGCCGCCGGCCATAAAGCCGTGATGGAACCGGGCGCGCTGGGAAAAATCGTATTGCGCGCGTGACGGTGATTACTGCGCGGGCACCTTCGTCAACACATGTCCCGGGACGCTGCAAGTGGGCGGCATGTTCACCGCATTGATTGAATAACTCCCGCCCGCCGGGCAAATGATCAGATTCATATTTGGCAAATAACTCGCCAGGTCCGCAGGCGTGGGAACATCCGTCGCAGCTTTTTTATTGTCCATCGCCCACTGCTGTTTGGCGCCGTCAATTTGACGGAGATTGGCGATGCACGCTTGCGTCGCTTGCATCTCCTGGTCGCGCGCGGCCTTTTCCGTCTGGCCGCGCAACGCCACATTTTCATTCGCCAATTTTTCCGAAAGCTGCTGTTGCGTTTGCTGGGCTTGTTCGCTTTTCTGTTGCACCGCGGCAAGCTGCGCCGTTAGTTGCTTGTTTTGATCGCGCAAACGATGAAGCTCACTGCGCATGGTAAGCATCTCCTCGTTTTCCTTGCGCAAACGAATCAACTCCTGCTTGTCACCCGCCGTCTTTTTCAATTCATCGCTGTCCGCGCGCAACTTGTCCATTTCCACCAGCTCGTCGGCCTGCTTCGCGAGGGTGACATCCTTCTCCTTGCTGGCGGAATACAAAACATAAACTCCACCCAGCAATACCACGATGATGACCCAGGGTAAAAAGGTTTTCATAACTTCGCCGGCGATTGAAAGTGGTGCGCGTGGCGGGAGTTGAACCCACAACCTGCGGCTTCGGAGGCCGTCACTCTATCCAATTGAGCTACACGCGCAGACATTGATGTCAGATTTTTCGCACCTTTTTTCAGCATAGGGCCGCAATAATTTTCGAGCAAGTAAAAGTCTGGAAGAAAGTTTCAAGTTTTCAGTTCAGGCGGTCTTGCTGAAAACTTGAAACTTGAAACTGAAAACTTCCCCTCATTCACCCGAGATGCGATATAAATCTGTCTTGGTTCGCAAGATCAAATCTTTTCCCGCGATCGCCGGACACGCCATAAAACCATCATTGAGGCGATTGGTCGCGAGCACTTCATAATTGCGCGCCGCCTTCAACACCGTTGCTACGCCATCTCGATTAAAACAATAGATGCGGCCATCCCCGTAAAGTAGGGACGAGTAATAATCTCCAGGCACGCGCTCCTGCCACAACACTTTGCCAGTCGCGCTTTCGACGCACGTCACGATGCCGCCCTCGTTGAGCATGAACAGCAAATCGCCCGCGAGCACGGGCGACACCATGTGCGGTGCGCCCTTCGTCATTCGCCAGATCACGCCCGTGTCGGTGACATCGCCACCACCTTCCGCGTGCGCGGCGAGCATTTCACCCTTGCCGTTTCCAGTCGCGATGAATACGACGCCATTTTTATACAATGGCCGCGACGCGCCGGAATGTCCGCTGTGGCGTATCTTCCAAATTTCCTTTCCCGTCGCCGGGTCATAGCAATACGCCGCCTTTGAGCCCAGGCTGAACATCACCGTCTTGCCATTCAATTTGACAAACAACGGCGTGGAAAAACCCTTGCGTAAATCGCCGCCGTTAACAGGTTTGCCATCCTGGTTCAAATCGTTCCATTGCGCGGTGCGATCGGTTTTCCAAATTGTTTTGCCAGTCTTCTTATCCAGCGCAATGAGATATTGCAGATCAATGCCATCGAGCGTGAGAATAAGCAGATTTTCAAAAATCACCGGCGACGACGCCGGACCGCGATAATGTCGGCAGGGAATATCGTCCCGTTTCCAAAGCACTTTAAAACTCTTCGTGTCCAGACAGGCGGTTCCGTAACTGCCGAAATGCACATAGACGCGACCTGGCTCGAGAATCGGCGAAGGAGATGCGTAACAATTCACGTCGTTGCCGAGTGGCTCGGGATTGTCGCTATGAAATAATTTTTGGTCGGACAAAATTTTCCCCGTGTCGGCATCCACGCAGACAGCATAAAAATCGTGCCCGTCTTCGGTCGCCGTGGTGAGCCAGATTTGTTTGCCGAGAATGACCGGCGTGGACCAGCCTCGGTCATGGATGGGCATCTTCCATTTAACGTGGCTCGTTTCGCTCCATTGCAATGGCAGGCCGAGCAAATTGGTGTTGCCGGGCGCGCAGGCATCGCCATCCTCCCACGGCCCGCGAAAGTCCGGCCAATCGGCGCGCGCGGCAAATGAGCCCAGAAAAATAAAGCAAATAAGAAGTGAACGGAGTTTGCTCATGGTTGGGAAAAAATAAGCGAGCCTAAGGAAATTGCACGCCATTTTTGTCGGCAACTAATGTGTCTGCTTTTCCCTTAAAGAAATTTCGGGCATATATTCGCCGATGAGTTTCCGGGTCCACCAGTTGCCGGTCGCGCGACGTTCCTGCGGCGTGGTGAAATGATAATCATAGACCAGCGCGCGAATATATCGCGGCGGCGTTACGGGAAACGGGTTGTGCTTGAATAGGCCGGTGACATCGCGCGAGCCTTGCAACAGGCGCAGGCAACAATTCGAGAACCAGCGGTTGTCATCGTAATTGCCGAGCGCGGCGAACCACATCTGCCAGTCAAGCCGTGGTTGCAGCGGCGCGACGAATCGCGGACGGCGTGCGGGATCGCCGGGTTTATATTTGAATTCGTACGGCAGCCAGGTTTGCCCATCACTACTGCCTTCGATCACGATTTCGCGCCGCTCTGTGGTCATCACCGCGAAGAGACCGTAAGTATTGATGCTCCGAAACGGGCTGAGCAACCCTTCCGCAACCGCTCCCGGCGGAAACCATATTTGTGTCTGCGTCAACATGCCGACGACCTGCGGCACTGTGATCACCAGCACCACCGCTAGGCAAATACCAGTCGCCCATCCCGGCCAGCGGCGCGCATTTGCCGGCGGAAGCGACGGCCCCGCCGGAACCACAATTTCCTGCAACGCTTTTCCATCCGGCGGCGATGTTTCACTCGCAGAAATTTTTCCAGCGCGCCAGCGTTTGGGCAGAAAGCGGCTGATGAACGCATCGTCCAAAAGTGCGATGCACAAAGCCATCGTCAGCAGATTGAAGAAGCAATAATTCCCCGTTAGAAAAATCGCGACCTGCAGCAAGATCAATATTCCACATCCAATAAACCGAAGACGGCGCGGCGCAAAAATCAGGAATGGAACCGCCAGTTCAATGACGAACATCAGGAACACCGAAGCCGTCTGAAACCAGCCGGGTAATTGATGCGCGTACCAACCGATCCACGTTGGCAGCGGTTGGGTTTCATAATGAAAACGCAGTGCACCCAGGTTTCGCCAGTTTGCGTCGTGGTTGATCAATTTGACCACGCCCGATTCAAACATCAACCGGAACAAAAGCCATCGCAGCAGCCATAAGATCGCCCGTGATGGCGGTGATGATTTTTTACGCGATGGAAAAATATGCAGCGGCGCGAAAAAGATCGCGAGCAAACCCGTTTCAAGCAATAGCGCATCCCATTGGAAACTCAGAAAATCTTCACCCACGCACATCAGCGAAAGATAAATCAGCCACGTCAAAAAAAGACACGCAGCCGGCGCCACATTGACGATCAGCAAAACTGAGATCGCCGCGCCGGCGATGCAAAGTCCTTCAAGAAATTTATCGCTCGCGCTGAACCAGCAAAGGGTCGGCAGGATCTGGTATCTTTCAAAGCCGATGTGCTCGCGATCCAGTTGCGCTTGCGCCGCGGTCATATATTTTTCGGCGGGCAGTATGCCGTTGCTGCCGATGAGACCGGTCACTTGCGTGCCGAGCGAAACAAATGCCGCGAGGTAAATCAGCCCCAGCAACCGGAGAAAAATCCAGCGCACGCGAGTGTATTCTGGCGAAGCGCCTTCGCGCCCCCAAAGCAGTCGCGTGAGTGAGGAAAAAAATTCGCGGCGGCGCGCGACGAATTTATAAAGCCCTTCCGTCACCGGCTTCACCCCGGCAACCCGGTCATAAAGAAAAAACGTCCATGCCCACCACCGGCTGTAAGTCAGTGAACGAAAAACCGCCTCCGCGCCGCTGTAGATTTTTCCGTCCGACTCTACGAATTGCACTGCCTCATTAAATTGCTCGCGCGGAATTTCGGGAAACGCCTCGGCGATGCGCGGGTCTTGCGAGGGCGCATATTCGACGCGCCCCTCGGTGGCGCGTTGCCAGCGAATGATCCAAAATTTGCAAAAGTTGCAATCGCCGTCGTAGATCATCAGCGGCATGACCGGCAGCGAATCAGTATCGGAAGCGACTGTCACAAAATTATCTTACACGAACGATTCGAGATTGGCGATTTACGATTTGCCGCAGCGCTATTCGCGATTTTTGGAATCAATCATGATGGTCACCGGGCCGTCGTTGGTAAGCGTGACTTGCATGTCGGCGCCAAATTTGCCGGTTTGAATGGGCTGGCCCAAATCGGCGGCCAACCGCGCGATGAATTGCTCATACAGCGGCACGGCAATCTCCGCCCGCGCGGACCGAATGTAAGATGGGCGGTTGCCTTTTTTTGTGCTCGCAAAAAGTGTGAATTGACTGATGAGCAGAATCCCGCCCTGCTTGTCCTGCACGGAAAGATTCATTAAACCGGCGTCGTCGGAAAAAATTCGCAGGCGCACAATTTTTCCACTGAGCCATTCAATGTCCTCGACCGTGTCCGCCTCTTCAATGGCGAGCAGCACCAGCAAACCATTCGCAATCGCGCCATGAATCTTTCCATCAATGACGACGCTGGCGCTCGAAACTCGTTGGATAACGGCACGCATCTGTGAAGGTTGGCGCAGTCGTGGTCATTTGAAAAGTCCTGACGTTGCCCGCAACGAAAAGATTTTTCAAAGAACAAGCGGACGTATTTACGAAGTCTTCTCCCTCGCCCGTTCCGTTAGAAACGGGAGAGGGAATAGATGCCCGCACCCTCAATTCCGCGCCGGCGATTCCGCGGGCACAATGTCCGTGAACATATTTTCCGTGTGCCGAACCACATGCAGCCGCGACTTGTTGCCGATGCGCGATTCCGTCAGTAATTTATGCAGCGCATCAATCGAAGCCACGGGTTGCCCGTCGAATTCGACGATCACATCGCCGACCTGCAAACCCGCCGCTTCCGCCGGACTCTTCGGCTCGACCGACACCACCAGCAAACCCGTTTCCACTGGCAAATTGTGGAACCGGATCACGCGCCGGTGAAGTTTCACATTCTGGCCGCCCACGCCAATATAGCTGCGCCGAATCTTGCCATCCTTCACGAGCCAGCCGGCGACATATTTCGCGGTGTCTATCGCAATCGCGAAGCAAATGCCTTGCGCCGGCAAAATCACCGCGCTATTCACGCCGATGACTTCGCCGCGCGAATTGACCAGCGGCCCGCCGGAATTTCCCGGGTTCAACGCCGCGTCCGTCTGGATGATGTCATCCATCAAGCGCCCCGAATTGGCGCGCAACGACCGTCCCAACGCGCTCACCACGCCCGCCGTCACGGTGTATTGAAAACCATACGGATTGCCAATCGCGATGGCCAGTTGTCCGACGCGCAAATCTTTCGACTCACCGAGTTTCGCGGCGGTCAAATTCGGCGCGTAGATACGCAGCACCGCAAGATCCGTCTCCGGGTCTTCGCCGATCAAATGGGCATCGGGCCGGCGGCCATCGTCGAGCGTGACTTCGATTTTACTCGCGCCGTGGACGACGTGGCTGTTCGTCAGCACCAAACCGTCCGGACTGATGATGAAACCCGAACCGCTGCCCGCGCGCACGTCACCGCGACCGGGCACATGCTTCATCACTTCGATATTGACGACGGCGTGGCTGACTTGTTCGGTCGCCTTAACGACTGCGCGCGAATAGGCATCGAGCAATTCATCGTCGCTGGAAACGGGCGTTGTGGTTTGGGACGAAATGAGCGGGTTATCGCTCACGTCGAGAATCGGCTGCGCGGCTCCCTGCTCCCAATCGGTGTGAAAATGTGTGTCGTTCATACTTCTCTTTCTAGTGGGCGCCTCCCGAAAGCCCCCAACTTTCTATCGCAAGATAATGGAGATTTCGCCGTCGTCAAATGAGGGCGACGATACTCATTTGAACCGCGGAGGCGCGGAGGGAATTTGACTTTATAAATCTCGTAAGCGAAATTGCTTCATCCAAGGTTCGCAAATTTTTTCGCATGAAAGACCTCACCTCGGCAAAAGCCATAAAATTCAAAGGAATTTTATTCCTCCTTCTCGGCCTGCTATCAGCGGCATTGTTGATTCTCGAAGCGCCCACGTTGAAAGTCACCGCGCTGCTGGCGCTCTCTGTTTGGTGCTTTTGCCGGTTCTACTACTGCGTGTTTTACGTCATCGAAAAATATGTGGATTCGCAATACCGCTTTTCTGGCTTGTGGTCGTTCCTCCTTTATTTGCTGGGCAAAAAGCCAAACACCTAACCCATCTCACTGAAAACCGGCTCGGCCGCAGTTTCACTACTATGCGCCGGCAGCTTGAGAAAACGCGCTAGATAAATGCACATGCACATGCAAGCGATGGAGATGATGCCGTTGATCGGAAAATTCGTCATCTCACCGTGCTGTCCCGTGCCAATGATTTTTCCAGTGAAATAAGCGGTGACTCCCATCGTGAATTGCTGCACCGAAGAATTGACGCTCATGAATCCTCCCCGGTAACGCGCCTCCACCGCCCCGGTCATCAGGGCCATCGCCGGGACCATGCGCCCGGACATGCAAACGAAAACCAGCGTCGAAACCGCAATCGCCACCACCAGCGAAACGCGCGGCAAATTCGTCACCAAAAGAATCGGCGCCGCCGTCGAACACGAAATGATCGTAAATACTCTGAGCTTCCCCCAATGATCCGCCAACCGCCCAATCCAGTTCATGCTGAATACCGTGCACAATCCGCCCACCAAATAAATCAACGGCAGTTGGTCCTCGGTCATTCCCACATTGGTGACCATGTAAGTCGGGATATAGGAAAAGATGCAGAACCCCGCGCACGTCAGCGCCGCCATGAATATATACGACTTCTGATGATCGGGATGCTTTATGACCGCCCAGATGCGCGCCACCGGATGTTCATCCGTCGCGTGCTTCAAGTGATCGCGCAACGGCGGCGTGACGATCACCGCGATCACCCACACGACCGCGCTCATCACCGCAATCGCATAAAAAGGCACATGCCAACTCGACCGCGCCGCCACATATAAACCGGCGGGCACACCCACGATGGACGACACCGAAAACGAAGACATCACCAATCCCATCGCGCGACCGCGCCGCGCCATCGGAATCACGTCGCCGACAATCGAGAGAATTACCGTTCCGCAAACGCCGCCAAACGCGCCCGCGAAAAACCGTGCCGCCACCAGCAGTTGATACGTCGGCGCCATCGCGCAAAAAAGCGTGCCGATGGTAAAACCGGCATACAGGAAAACCAGCGCGCTCTTCCGGTCAAAACGATCCAGGAAAAAACTCGCGACCAGCCCCGCGACTCCCGCGCTGATGCCATACGCGCCCACGATCAGTTGAAATTGTTCGATCGAGATATGGAAAACCTCCATATACTGCGGCCCGAGCGGAATGATGATCAGGAAATCGAGGATCGTGGTGAATTGAATGGCCGCGAGTGTCAGCAACAGGAATCGCTCCCGCGCTGGCGTCCAAACCACACCGCCCGTGTCCGCATTTATATTAGTCATGATGCTGCCAATCCGAGCCGGTGAGTCTAAGTTCACCCAAAATCATCGCAAGTCTGTTCCATCGAATGCTCTAAAGCGCAAATTCTTTATCAAATTAAAAATTTGCGGTCTTAATCGCACCCTTCCAAAAAAATATTTTCCCCGTTAAGCGAACTTATCCGAGCCTAAGCGAGCCAACGCGAATTTAAGCGGATCAAACGCGAGCCAATTTGAGCAAATAAGCGAACTTTCCCGGCCCATAGTGCTTCCTCCGGTCACTTCGCCTCCTCAAACCGCAAAATCCCTTGTCAAAGATCCGCCCCATTGAACCACACTTTGAAAACATCTCCAACCCTTCCATAGGTATCACCAGCAAAAAAATATCCTACCTACAGCAGGGCGAAGCCACCGTTCCGCCTTTCCCTTCCCCATTCCCATCCGTGGCCAAAAAAAAACGCTGCCCAATCGTCACAAAGTTTTTCACATTTTCTTTTTGTGAGACCCGCGCTAAAATGCCAAGATATTAAAAAATGAATGCCAATATTGAGGAAGCCTTATCGGGGATCGCGAACCAACTGCGTATTGATTCCATTGCGGCGACGACTGCGGCGGGCAGCGGACATCCCAGTTCCTGCTGCTCGGCGGCGGACATCGTGGCCGCGCTGTTCTTCGGCCACATGCGCTTCGATCCCAAAAATCCCCGCTACGCCAACAATGACCGTTTCATTCTTTCCAAAGGCCACGCCGCTCCCCTGCTCTACGCCGCCTGGGCGGAACTCGGCCTGTTCCCGCGCGAACATCTCCTCACTCTCCGCGAACTGAACAGCGATCTCGAAGGCCATCCGACTCCCCGGCTCGCGTTTGTGGATGTCGCCACTGGTTCGCTCGGCCAGGGTCTCGGCGTCGGCGTCGGCATGGCCCTTTGCGCACGCCTCGATAATCTCGATTATCGCACCTACGTTTTGATGGGCGATGGCGAATGCGCCGAAGGCTCCGTTTGGGAAGCCGCCTCGCTCGCGGGCGTCAATCAACTCAGCAATCTCGTCGCCATCGTGGATTGCAATCGCCTCGGCCAAAGCCAGGCCACCGCCTTCGGCCACGACGTGGAGGTTTATCGCAAGCGTTTTGAAGCCTTCAACTGGCGCACCGAAGTCATCAACGGCCATGACATGGAGGAAATTCTCGAAGTGCTAGGTGCCGCCGGCCTCGGCAAGCAGCCGCTCGCCATCATCGCCAAGACCAACAAAGGCCACGGCGTTGCCCTGATGGAAGACAAGGACGGCTGGCATGGCAAGGCGCTCTCCAAGGACGAAGCCGCCACCGCCATCGCCGAGTTGCAACCCAAGGCCAAGAGCGGTCTCGCGGAACCCATTCCCGCGCCCAGCGAACTTCCCCTGCCCGCCAACGCCGCGCCCGCGAGCTATCCGCCGACCACTTACAAGCTCGGCGAATCTGTCGCGACTCGCGAAGCCTTTGGCAACGCCCTCGCGCGCATCGGCGGCGTGGACGAACGCATCGTCGCGCTGGATGGTGACACTAAGAATTCAACCTTCTCGGACAAGTTTTTCAAAAAATTTCCTGCGCGTTTTACCGAGTGTTTCATCGCGGAACAAAACATGGTCGGCGTCGCCACCGGTTTCGCCACGCGCGGCAAGGTGCCGTTCGCCTCGACCTTCGCCTGCTTTCTCAGCCGCGCGTATGACCAGATCCGCATGGCGGGCATCTCGACCGCGAACGTCAAGCTCGCCGGTTCGCATGTCGGCGTGAGCATCGGCGAAGACGGCACCTCGCAAATGGCTCTCGAAGATATGGCCATGATGCGCGCCGTCATGGGCAGCGTCGTCCTCTATCCGAGCGATGCCGTGTGCGCCGAAAAACTTGTCGAGCAGATGGCCCTGCACAAGGGCGTGGCCTTCCTCCGCACCTCGCGCCCCAAGACCCCGGTCATCTACGACAACAACGAATCATTCCCCATCGGTGGCGCAAAAATCCGCAAGCAAGCCGCTGGCGATAAAGTCACCGTCATCGGCGCGGGCGTCACTTTGTTCGAAGCCTTGAAAGCCGCGGACACTTTGGCCAAGGAAGGCATCGGCATCACCGTCGTGGATGCCTACAGCATCAAGCCGCTCGGCAAGGACGTCATTCTCGCCGCCGCGCAAAAAACCAACAACCTCGTCCTCACCGTCGAAGACCACGCTCCCGAAGGCGGCTTGGGCGATGCCGTGGCTGGAGAATTGAGCACTGATGGCATCAAAGTCCACAAATTAGCCATTCGCGAACTGCCCCATTCCGGCAAGCCGGAAGAATTGATGGCCAAATACGGCATTGATGCCGCCGCCATCGTCAAAGCCGTCAAAAGTATGGCTTGATTTCAGGCCATTTAATGAGTTTCATCCAAGGCGCCTTCGGGCGCCTTTTTGTTTTGGCATTTGACGGCCCACGACAGGAGCAAAAAGGCCATTTTGGCATGTTTCAAGCTCACTTTTCGACGGATTATTATGTCGAGATTTTTGAGCATTCGTTTCAGCGCTTTGTGCGCGTTATTTTTCGCGTGGGCCGCCATCGCCTCGGCGCAGGCCCTTAAGTGCGATATCTGCGGCGACCCCATCACCGAAAATTACCACGTGATGGAAGACCTCACGACCTACGAAAAGAAAACCGTTTGCGTGTCGTGCTATAAATTGGAAAACCGCTGCTTCATTTGCGGATTGCCCGTGCGCGAAAATTTCCAGACCTTGCGCGATGGCCGCGTCATCTGCGAACGCGACGCCAAGGATATCGTCGCGTCCGAAGACGACGCCAAACAAATTTGCCAGCAGACGCGCGACGACCTCGACCGCCTGCTCTCGCGTTTTATCACGTTCCCCGACACCAATGTGATCCTCTCCATCGTGAATCGCTTTTATCTCGAAAATCTTTTCAAGTCCCCCGAGGAAGGCCAGGCGTGCGTGAGCATTTACGGCGCGACCACCAGCAACCGCCTTCCCGGCGATCGCGTCGTGCATTCGGTTTGCATTTTGAGCCACCTGCGCAAGCCGCGTCTTATGGCCGTCTGTGCTCACGAATTCACCCACGCCTGGATGGGCCAGAACGTCTCCCGTGGCCGCACCGCCGCGCTCGACAAGGACACGCTCGAGGCCTTCTGCGAACTCGTCGCCTACAAATACATGGAGAGCCGCGGCGAAACCCAGGAAATGGAATCCATCAAGCGCAATAAATATACGCGCGGGAAAATTGATGTGCTCATCGCCGCCGACGCCAATTTCGGCTTCAATTCCGTCGTGGATTGGATTAAGAGCGGTGATGACGAAAAACTCGAGATCGCCACCCTCGAACGCATCCGCGCCGTCAACGGCGCCTACGTTCCCGCCGCCCCCGCGCCGACCACCTCCGCCTTGCTAAGCTTCCCCGTCGCCCGTCCCACACCCGAACCCACCACCCTCGTGCTCAAGGGAATTTCCGGCATCGGCAAAGACCGCTTCGCCCTCATCAACAATACGACTTTTGAAACCATGGAAAAAGCGAAAGTCCGCATCGGCACCACCAACGTCACCGTCCGCTGCCTGGAAATCCGCAACGATTCCGTCACCATCCAGGTGGACGGCTCCCCCGAAAAAAAGCAACTCTTCCTCAAGTCCGAATAACCATCCTGGCCCTCCACGCCGCGCCCAATACTCAACACGCACGGGGGTGGCACTGCCGCTCCACCGCCCGAAGTCCCGCAAGAACGCCCAAACTTTCACATCCATTTTCCCCAGCACCCACACCTGCAAAGACTTCTTATTAACCCCCAACTTCAGTTGGGGGGAAACCTCAGCAAAAATCCCACTTCTATATCGAGCGAAGCGAGGCGAGCCCAGGCGAGCATCATCTTATCACCCGCGCGAGTCCACCCATCAAAAGTTTCCTCCAAGAATTTGCCGCATTGGATTCTTTATAACCGCGCGGACGACCGGCCTTAGGGCGGAGGTGCACCGCCTTCCTCCTTTTCGCCCTAAATCCAATCCCGATTGCAAAAACCCTCCGTCTGCGCCATAGTAGTTACAGATGGCATGACGGAGTCATCAAAATATTTGAAAGGCCAATTACTGCTGGACAGCGGACAGCTCAACGGCTCCTTTTTCCAACGCACCGTCGTCCTCATCTGCCAGCACAATGCCGAGGGCGCCTTCGGCCTCGTCCTAAATCGTTCCAGCGGAAATAAACTCGGCGAAATGCTCGTCGCCGACGTGCCCGAACTCCTCAAGGAACAACCCCTTTACCTCGGCGGCCCCGTTCAAGTCTCCGCCCTGAGCTTCCTGCACTCGGACAATTTCCTGCCCGATGCCAGCGTTCTGCCGAACCTCGAACTCGGCCATTCGCTCGAAACCCTCGTCGAACTCGGCGAATCTTTTTCCGCGACCAAAAAAGTGAAAATGTTCGCCGGTTACGCCGGCTGGAGTGCGGGCCAGCTAGAAGACGAAATGAAACGTAACGCCTGGCTCACGCATCCGGCATCGCTCGACCTCGTGTTCGACACCTCGCCCGAAAAACTCTGGCAAATGATCCTGCGCCAAAAAGGTTTGAAATATCGCCTCCTCGCCGACCTGCCCGAAGACGTCTCGCTGAACTGAAATCCGCCAACCGCCTCGCCGTTCCTCACCCCGGCACACCTGTCTTCACCTGCCTCTTTCCCCCGCGCCGCGTTCTCCCATAACTGATCGAACGCGATTTTTCAACCGCCGGCGCCTCACCCGTCGCGCGCTTCAATTCCCGCACCTGATCGCGCAACAACGCCGCCTTCTCGAACTCCAAATTATTCGCCGCCGTGATCATCTCCTCCTCCAATTCGCGAACCGTTTCCGTCACATCAAAATTTTTATTGCCCTCCTGCAACACCGCGTTCGCCTTGTCATGCAGCGTTTGTTGCGATGCCAAACTCTCCTCCACCGCGCGGCTCACGCTTCGCGGCGTGATATTGTGCTCGGCATTATACGCCAGTTGCCTCGTCCGGCGATACTCCGACACCGCCAAAAATTTCTGGATGCTCTGCGTCTTCACATCCGCGTACAAAATCACTTCGCCGTTCAAATGCCGCGCCGCGCGTCCCGCCGTCTGGATCAAACTCGTGGTCGAACGCAAATACCCTTCCTTGTCCGCATCCAAAATCGCCACCAGCGAAACCTCCGGCAAATCGAGCCCCTCGCGCAGCAAATTGATTCCCACCAGCACGTCAAACTCTCCCTTGCGCAAGCTCCGCAAAATTTCCACCCGCTCGATCGCATCAATCTCGCTATGCAGATAACGCACATTGATGCCGATACCGCGCAAATACTCGCTCAACTCCTCCGCCGTGCGTTTCGTGAGCGTCGTGACCAGCACGCGCTCCTTCAACTCAATGCGTTTGCGCGCCTCTTCCAGCAAATCGTCTATCTGCCCCTTCAACGGTTTGAGCGTGATGCGCGGGTCAATCAATCCCGTCGGGCGCACGATCTGTTCCACCACCCGCCCGCGCGACCACTCGATCTCCTTCGGCCCCGGCGTCGCGCTCACATAAATCGTTTGGTTCTGCCAGCCTTGAAATTCCTCGAAGTTCAACGGCCGATTGTCCAGCGCGCTCGGCAATCGAAAACCATGATCCACCAGCACCGTCTTGCGTGAAAAATCCCCGGCGTACATTCCGCCCACCTGCGGAATCGTCGCGTGCGATTCATCCACCACCAGCAAATAATCCTGCGGAAAAAAATCGAACAACGTCGTTGGCCGCGAACCCGGCGCGCGTCCGCTGATATGCCGCGTGTAATTTTCAATCCCCGAACAAAAACCCATTTCCTCCATCATCTCCAAATCATATTCCGTGCGCATCTTGATGCGTTGCGCCTCAATTAGCTTCCCCTGCTTCTCAAACCACGCGATGCGATCGCCGAGTTCCTCGCGGATGGATAGCAGCGCCGGTTTCATTTTATCGGCGGGCGTCACGAATTGTTTGCCGGGAAAAATCGTCACCGATACCAGCGATTCAATTTTATTCCCCGTGAGCGGATCAAAACGCGTGATGCGCTCGATCTCTTCGCCAAAAAATTCAATGCGCAACGCGTCCTCGCGCCCCGCTGGGCAAAGCTCCACCGTATCGCCGCGCACGCGAAACTGCCCGCGCGTGAATTCAATATCGTTTCGCGTATAGAGCAAATCCACGAGCCGCTGAAGCAACTGCTCGCGCGTGATTTCCTGGTTCACCCGCAACGGCAGCACCAGCGCCTCATAATCCTCCTTGCTGCCGATGCCGTAAATGCACGACACACTCGCCACCACCACCACGTCGCGCCGCGTGAACAGCGAACTCATCGTCGAAAGCCGCATCCGCTCGATCTCCTCATTCACGCTCGAATCTTTTTCGACAAACGTATCCGTGCGCGGAATGTAGGCCTCCGGCTGGTAGTAATCGAAATAGCTGACAAAATATTCGACCGCATTGTTTGGAAAAAATCCTTTGAACTCCGCGTAAAGCTGCGCCGCCAATGTCTTGTTATGCGACAACACCAGCGTCGGCCGGTTCACATTGCGGATCACATTCGCCACACTGAACGTCTTGCCCGAACCCGTCACCCCCATCAGCGATTGATGCCTCGCGCCCGCAAGCAATCCCTCCGTGAGTTTCGCGATGGCATTCGGCTGGTCGCCGGCGGGTGAATAGGAAGAAACCAAATCGAACATGCGAGCAAATTAAAGGCGTTCCCCAAGAGTGTCAAACAAGTGAAGTTTTCACCTCCCCAACCACACCGCCCGATAAAACATCCCCACCGGATTCACCGGCAACGGCAACACAACATTAACTCCACTGGACGTAATTGTATTCGTGCTTAACCCGACCCAGTTGGGATTTTGCAGCGACGCCGTGCTCTCGATACGATAAATCGTATTGGTCGTCCCGCGCAGACCGATCCCTTGCGGCGTGATCACCAGCATCGGATTGGCCACCGTGTAAGAAATGCTCGACGCGGAAATAATCCCCGGCGTGACGGTAATGGATTGGTTCGTCGGCACGATCCATCCCGGAATCGGCTTGAACGCGATCACCACCGCGTTCGTCGAAAAAACCGCCTCGGTAAAATTAGTTACCGTCGAATAATTCGTGTGCGGCTGCAACAACCACGCCGCGCCCGCCGCCACCGCCGCTGGCGGCCCAAGCTCAACTTGCAAATAACCCGGATTCGCGAAGCTGACGGATTGATTCGGAACCACCGTGATGACGCCGCCGCCATTGAAGTTCGTGCCCGCATCGCCCAGCGTCGCCGCCAGCGTGATCAGGTTCGTCACGTTGCTGTCAATCGCCCGCACCACCGATTGCCCGTTTAGCGTCCCCAAATAAACTCCCGCCGGATAAAAATATCCGTTCAACTCCACATAAAACGGCCCGCCGCTGTTGCCCGGATAACTCAAAAACCACGACGCCGTATAAACCTCCTGCTGCGCCGCCGTCGTGTCCGACGCCAGGTTCAGCGGGTACGGTTGCGGCCCCGCTTGATACATCATGCCCGGGACGATGTTCGCCACGCCGTATTGCGAACCATCCACCGGATAACCGACCAGCATCTTTTCGCTGTTGCCACTCAGCCATTGATTTGGCACCGCATCCGACGGCAGGTAACCGCCGAACCCGCCGCCTGCGACTGCCGTCTGAAAATAAATCGCCGCCACATCCAGGTTGCGAGAGTCCGGGCTCGAAACATCCGGGCCGAACAAACCGCTGTTGAGGTCGTTCGTGCGCTGCGTCGCGTAGCCGCTCAACAAATACCACCCGCGCGCGATCTCCGCGCTCGGCACGTACGTCGGCAATTCCTTTTGCAAAAAGAAATACGCGCCGCTCGCGTACGATTGCGTTTCGTCGTCAAACAACAAATGCGCCGCCGTCAACACGACGTTCGTTTGCACCACCACGCCGCTGCCAAAACCCACGTCCGTCTGCAACTGCCCGTCAAACGCAAACGGAAAATTCGTCGCGTCCGCGATATTCGCCACCGGCACTGGCGTCGGCAAAAGCGTGTTGCCCGGCGGCGGCGCCGCGAACGGATAACTCACCGAAATCACCGTCGGCTGGCCCGCGAGCACCTGCACGGATTCATTCTCCGGCGTGGCGCGATTGGCAAATGGTCCCGCAAATTCGATCAGATAAGTTCCCACCACCAAATTCGTCGTGAAATTCGAAGCGAAGAACGGCGTCGTGTCGCCGAGAAAACGCCAGCCTGCGCCCGCCGGCGGATTCGCGCCCAGCGATATTGTCAGCGAACCGTCCGCGCTGTCCGCCTCCGAAGGAGCGCTGGTGGGAAAATAGCTATTCGTCAACTGCGTCACACCGCTGGCCGCCACGACGACGAAATTGCTGGTCGTGAGCCGCGGCGGAATGGCCAGCCAGCCCGGCACCTCACGAAATTCCACCGGATAATTTCCCCCCGCGAGATTTGTCGCCGTAAATCCGCTGTCGTGCCACGCGATCTCCCACGGAAAACGCCATTGCCCGTGCGCCTCGGACGGCAAAAGCGTGACCATCAGCGCGCCGCCCATCCCCGGTGTGACCACCGTCGTGTTCACCGGCGAGTAAGCCGTGAACTGCCCTTTGCGAATCGTATTGTTGAAAAAATCCGCCACATACAAATCGCCCGCGCCGTCCACGGCGATGCCTTGCGGATTATAAAACAGCGCCATCGTTCCCGCGCCATCCGCGCTGCCGCCGACCGGGCTATCAAACTGATTCAACACGGTCGAAAGCTGGCCGCCGATGGTGCTCACTTCCCATTGCGAGCCGACCGGCGTGAGTTTGCGGATGGTCGAACTGTAATTGTCCGCCACATATATATTAGTGCTGCCGTCCACCGCCACGCCCGCCGGGCTATAAAACTGAGCGTCCGTTCCCAGCCCGTCCGCCGTCCCTTCATTCCCGCCCGCGATGGTGCTCACCACCGCTTTTGCCGTGACCCGCCGGATCGCGAAATTGTCCCGATCCGCCACGTACAAATTGGTCGCGGCATCTATCGCGATCCCGTACGGAAAACCAAATCGCGCCGACGTCCCGGTGGCATCCGTCCCGCCCGGCGTGCCGGACTTCCCGGCAAACGTCGTCACCGCCCAGTTCGTCCCGTTCAACGTCATTTTGCGGATCGTAAAATTTTCCGAATCGCAAACATAAATATTCGTGTTCGCATCCAGCGCGAGTGCGGAAGGCACGTTGAATCGCGCCACGCTGTTGCTTCCGTTCGCGCTGCCGGAATGTCCCGCCAAACCGGCGATGGTCGTCACCACTCCCGCCGCCGTCACCTTGCGGATCGTGTGGCTTCCCTGGTCGGCAATATAAAGATTGCCCGCGTCATCCACGGCGATGCCATAGGGCGTGTTGAATTGCGCATTGTTTCCCGCTCCGTTCGCGCTGCCCATGTTCGACACCGAGCCCGCGAGCGTCGTGACTTCCGCTTCCGAACTGATTTTGCGAATCGTTTCGTTGCCCGAATCCGTCACATAAAAATTTCCCGCGTTGTCAATCGCCACGTCCGTCGGAAAACTGAACCGCGCGTCCTGGCCCACGCCGTCCACGTTGCCCGCGCTCGCCGCCAGTCCCGCCAGCGTGGTCACCACCGCCGCCGAAGTGATTTTGCGCACTTCATTATTGCCTGTGTCCGCGACGTATAAATTCCCCGAACTATCCACCGTGATTCCCTGCGGCGAATTGAAAAGCGCGTTCGTCCCCGTGCCATCGCTGTTGCCAAAAATCTGTTCACCATCGCCATCGAATTCAGTCTGCCCGGCAAATGTGTCCACCGTGTAATTCTGGCCGGACGGAGTCAGTTTTACGACGATGCAATTTTCGCTGTCCGTGACATAAACATTTCCGTCGTTGTCCACCGCGATTCCGCTCGGCCCGAAAAAAGGCGAATCCGCTCCGCCCCCCGCAATCGTCGTGTAACGCCAACTGCTTCCCTGTGGCGTGACCTTGATGGCCGTGCCCGCATCGAAATCCGCCACGTATAAATTCGAACTGGCGTCCACCGCGATTCCAATCGGCTCATTCAAATTGGCAACGGAACCGGGAAGCGTGCTCACCACCCAATTCGTTCCCACCAATGTGATTTTGCGAATGGCGGAATTTCCCGTGTCCGCCACGTAAAGATTTCCCGCCGCGTCAATCGCGATTCCCGACGGTGTGTCAAACGTCGCATTGGTCCCGATGCCATCCATGTTGCCGCCGAGCGGATCGCCGTCAGGATTGAAACGCGCAAAACCCGCCACCGTGCTCACCACCCAATTCGTCCCCACCGGCTGCAACTCGCGAATCTCGAAATTAATCCGGTCCGCGACAAACAGATTTCCCGAACGATCCACCGCAATCGCGCTGGGTTTCAAAAAACGCGCGTTGTTGTTGATCCCATCCGCGTTGCCGGTCGTTCCCGAAAAACCTGCGATGGTTGTCACCAAACCTGCCGCAGTGATCTTGCGGATAGTGTCGTTGTTCATGTCGGCCACGAACACAGTTCCATTGGAGTCCACCACCACGCCGGCCGGTTGATCAAATTGGGCCCGCTGACCGACGCCGTCCGCATTGCCGATTCCCGACGTACCCGCAAAAGTCGTCCAAGTGTAGGCGGACGAATTTCCCGACTGCGCCATCGCCGATTGAGCTAGAAAACCTGCCAGAAAAAACAGCCCTGCGAAACGCCCTCCCCGGGAAAAAATTGAGAACCATGATGCCATCATAATCAAAGTATGAAAACGACCCGAATGAAGTGTATTCTTACACCATTTTACCCCAAAAAAGCAAGGATTAGCGGCGGTCGAATTTCGTGTCGTGCCACTCCTCCGGAGCCAAAAAAATTCTGCTGCGAAATACTTTTATAAACATGACGCTCCTAACAGAACTTGGGGCCAGAGACTGCCTTTTAAGCTCCGTTAGGAGCGTCATGTTTATAAAAAAACCCTACAAAAACCAGGCTCCGTAGGAGCGGCACAAAACGCTTTTCATCCATGCCGTCCTCCGAGTAAGTGATAGTAATTGGAACTACTTTTTCCCCTCAGTTTTGAGAGCCCATATCGTCGGCGCCACAATCGGCAGGCAAATAATTGGGATATCCCTCTTCACTACAAAAAAATATTGCACGGCGGGCATTGGCGGATCGAAATGCGGTAATAATAATTCGCAGGCTAACACGCACAGCAATACGCCTGAGCTAATGATAAGAAGTTTATTGCGATTCATATCTCACCCCGCTTGATCACCATCAACTGGCGTTGCTCTTGCCCGGCAAAATTCTTTGCAACACCAGGTCTTTAAGCTCAACGGCGGGTGCCACCTTGAATAAAAATGCCACCGTCCAATAAGCCAGCGCCGCCACGGTCATTGGCAGAAAAACTTCGCCGATTTGGCGCACCAACCCTTTATGGCCGATGGCCGATTCCCATTTATAACTGATGCCCGCCGCAAGGACCGCCGCCACCGCGCCCGCCGCGAGGATTGGCCACATCATTTTCCGCAGGCTGGCAAATTCCAGCCGCCCCAGCTTGCGCCGCAGCGCGTAGAGCAGCAGCGAAACATTGAAGCACGCGCTGATGGTGTTGGCCAAACCGAGCCCGCCCTGGCGCAGCTTCCACACAAATGTCATCGCGAATATCAAATTGATGACGAGACACGCGATGCTGATTTGCATCGGCGTTTTGGTATCGCCGAGCGCATAAAAAGCCCGCGCCAAAATATTGACCAGCGAAAATGCCAGCAGCCCCGGTGAGAGGCATACCAGCGCCCACGTGACTTTCGCGGTGGCTTCGGGACCGAATTTGCCGTGCTCGAACAACAGGCGGATCATCGGCGTGGCCAGGAAAAAAAGCATCAACGTCGCCAGCAGGTTCACAAAAACCAGATAGTCAATGCCGTGGTTCATCGTGCGGCGAAACTCATCGTACTTTTTTTCCGCGGCTAACCCCGAGAGCGTCGGCAATAAATACGTCGCCAGCGAAACGCCGAACACGCCTTGCGGAAGCTCCATCAATCGCACCGCGACCACGAACGACGCTGCGATCGTCGGATCCACCCAGAATGCGATGCCATAAGTGGTGAGCATGTTGATTTGAAATGCCGCCACGCCGATCGTGCCCGGAATCATTTGCCGAACCACCCGCTTCACCGTCGCATCCTTCCACGGCGAAACCCAATGGTAACGAAATCCCTCCCCGCGCAGCCACGGAATTTGAAACAGCGCCTGCAAAACCCCGGAGGCCAGCACGCCGATGGCCACGGCAAAAATTTGCTGTTCGAGCGTCGTCCCCATGTGCGGCGCGAGGAAGAAAACCGAACTGATCATCACCACGTTCATCACCAGCGCGCCGCTGGCCGGAATGAAAAAATGCCCGCGCGCATTGAGCATCCCCATGAAAACCGCCGTCAGGCAGACCAGCAGCATGTAGGGAAACATCACGCGCAACAGCCGCAGCATCAGTTCGGTCTTTTCCTCGAATTGATGCGCCGCGAGCGCGACCGAGATGCCTAGGATCGCGAGCACACTGAGGGCGCTGGCCACCACCAGCAAACCGGAAATCACCGCGTTCGCCGCCCGCCACATTTCCGCTTCGGAAGTGGTTTTTTCCTTTTCCTTGAAGATGGGAATGAACGCCGCCGTCAGCGCGCCCTCGCCCAGCAGCCGCCGGAAAAGGTTCGGGATCATGAACGCCAGTTGGAACGCCCCCGCCACCATCCCCACTCCCATAAATGAGGCATAAACCATTTCGCGCACCATTCCCATGATGCGGCTCATCATGGTGGCGGCGGCAAGTCCCCCGGAAGATTTCAACATCTGCGACATCGCGAGTGGAGTGTAAGGACGGAAGTTTGCGGCGCAAGAATCAACTCACGCGCCGAAGAAAATTTGCCGGAACGCGCAAGTCCCGCGCGAAAATCGCCCGCGTCAAAGCGGAATTTCCTGGTTGTCGCGCGCGAATGAAAAAGGAATGTCCTGCAGCATCTTCGCGGCAAGTTTTTGCGTCCGCTTCAAGTCTTCCCAATACGGACGCCCCACATGCACGAAGACGATGCGCTTGATCTGCTTGCCTTGAAGATAGAGAAACAGATCTTCCGCGCGAAAATGCGCCAACTCGCACACCAGCAGGTCGAGCGGTTTTTTCAGCAGCGGCTCCAGATCTTCCGGGCAGCCGATGTCCGCGCTGTGGCCGATGCGCATCAACCCCTTCTCGATCAGGAAACAAAACGCCTCGAAATTTTGCTTATATTTTTTCTGGAACGCGCGCCGCAACTGTTCGAGATGCGTCGAGCGAAATGCCGTTACGATGCAATCGTCCGTAGCGACCGGCTTGTTCGGCTTGAGCGCCTCGAACTTCATCTTGAATTGCAGCAATTCGTCAAAGACCAAACCCGCGTGCAGCAGATTCTTGAACGGCTCGATGCCATCTCCCGGCATGCTGATGGGCAAATCTTTTTTCCGCTGCTCCAGCCAGAACCCTTGCATGAGCATGAAAAACCCCGCGATGTGGTCCGAATGCAGGTGGGAAATAAAAATGCGGTCCACCAAGTCGTAGTCGAGCCCGCTGGCCTTGTAACTGCGGCTGATCGGCTCGCCGCAATCTATCATGATGGTCACGTCGCCGAGGCGGTATAAAAAGGAGGCGTGGTTGCGGTCGCCACAAGGCCAACCATCGCCAACCCCGAAGAATTTTAATGCAAATTTTCCCATGTAAATTTCGTTCTGGCCTTGCTCGCCGTGATTATTACTAAAACACAAGGAATAGGACAAGCCCTGAACTCAGCAAATTTAATGCCGCGGCGGCGGATTCTCAGGATTGAATTTGCCCGTGATATTAACGGCCCAAAATGAAATTTTTGTAATGAAGAATTTTGAAGTCCGCGCTCTCCATCACCTGCTCCGCCAATTTGAATTGCGTCTCAAACTCGGGAAAAAAAGTATCGCCCTCAACCACCCGCTTGACGAGCGTCAGGTAAAGATCGCTGCATCGCGGCAAGGCCTCCTGGTAAATCTGCGCGCCGCCACAAATGAAAACCTCGCGCGCTTCGTGTTGCAGGTCTATCTCCCCGAGACTCGCAATCGTCCTGACGCCGGGAAATAAAAACGCTCCCCGGCTAACCACCATCGTCTCGCGATTCGGCAAAGGCCGCCCAATGGATTCAAACGTCCGCCGCCCCATCACGACGACTTGCCCCGTCGTCATTTTCTTGAACCACTTGAAATCCTCCGGCAGATGCCACGGAATTTTGTTCTCATGGCCGATGACCCGGTTCTCGGACATCGCCGCGATGGCTTTAAAATATTTCACGCAATCGCGGCGGCTAATTATTTCCCACCCCAACGCCAGCTTGGCTTCTCGCCCTTAATCCAGCAAATGCCGGTCAAAATAATTCCCATTCCGATAACAAAAGGAATGAACCACGCAAGATGTTTGTCCGGCCGCAGAAGATAAGCACCTAAATAAAGCGCCCCCAGCCACGTGATCAGAACCACCCAACCCTGCCAACAAACCGGTGGCCCCCAACCCCAGCCATAACGCTTTGCCGGGAACCAAATCTTTTTGTCTTTCGTCTCCATTCAACAATCTCTGTTGTCCGCCACTCGTTGTCAAACCGCAATCGGCGCCTTGATGGACGGATGCGGATCATATCCCACCAATTCAAAATCCTCGTATTTGAAGTCGTGAATATTTTTCACCGCCGGATTCAATTTCATCTGCGGCAAGGCCCGCGGCTCGCGCGTCAACTGCAACTTCGCCTGCTCAAGGTGATTGCTATATAAATGCAAGTCGCCAACGGTGTGGACAAAAGTTCCCGGTTTCAAATCGCAAACCTGCGCGACCATCAGCGTCAGCAGCGCGTACGACGCGATGTTGAACGGCACGCCCAAAAACAGATCCGCGCTGCGCTGGTAAAGCTGGCAGCTTAATTCGCCGTCGCTCACAAAAAACTGGAACAACACATGGCACGGCGGCAGCGCCATCGTTTCGATCTCGCCCGGATTCCACGCGCTCACGATGTGCCGCCGGCTGTCGGGATTTTTTTTGATCTGCGCGATGACCTGGTCAATCTGATTGATCGAACGCCCATCCGGCGTCCGCCAGTCGCACCATTGCGCGCCATAGACGCGTCCCAGATTTCCCTCTTCGTCCGCCCATTCGTCCCAAATGGTGACACCGTGTTCGTTCAAATATTTGATGTTCGTCTCGCCGCGCAGAAACCACAGCAGTTCATAAATGATGGACTTGAGATGCAGTTTCTTCGTGGTCAGCGCGGGAAATCCATCAGCGAGATTATATCGCGCCTGCGCGCCAAAAACCGCGTGTGTGCCGGTTCCCGTGCGGTCAGCCTTGAACTTGCCTTCGTTGAGCACCAGACGAAGCAGTTGTTGATATTGGATCATGAGTTAAATTTTCCGACCGCCGGCGTGGCCTTATATTGCGTTGTCGCCGTGGTTTTCACGAACGGCACTTTTTCCAATCGCAGTTCCTTCGCCACGTCATCCACGATCACCGCGATCAGGCTCTGCAAATTTCGCTTTTCCCAAACCAGATACCACGCGAACAACGGCACGCTCAGCAACAGCGCCCGCAGCCACGGCAACCATTTACCCACAACCCCAATCACGAGCAACTCAAAACCCAGCGCCGCCCAGAACGCCAGTTTGGCTTGCAGCGACCAGCCCGCGCGCAGCCGCACGTGAAACATTTTTTTCTGATCGGGATAATCTTCGCCCATGGTGGTTAATTGCAGGTCCGTCCACCGGCTGCCCAGCACTTCCACATCAAACTCACTCCAGCCGACGTCCGATTTGTTCGTCCAACCTTCGCGGTCGAGGCGCTCAATGATGTCGCGAACCAGTTGAAGACGGTCAACGCTTTGATCGCCCCAATAACAAAGTTCGCCGAGATTTTTCGCGTTGCTGCGCACGGCGACAAAATCAAGTGTCTCCTTGACCGGCGGCGTGGATTGCAATCCAAGCTGCCCCTGGTAACGCGCCCAACCGCGAGCGATCGGTTGCAGAAAAAATAGCAGCGCGACGACTGGCCGCGACCACCAGCGCCGCTTGTTTTTGGGCAGAACCGCTTGCGCGCCCGCGACGAGGCAAACCATCAGCGACAACGCCAGGCTCGCGATCGCCAGCGGGAACAGCCAGTGAAACGTCGAGGACAACGCCACCAGCGGCAGCGTCGTCAACACCTGATACTCAAGGCTGCTGAAGAATGAAAGCAGTCCGACCGGTTGCGATGTGTAGAGCGTTTGAAACCAACTGCTGCCAAACACGCCGTGATAAATGATCGGCGAGCGCACAACGATACCGTGCTTGGACGCCGTATAAATGCGTCCATGCCACATGCTCGAGCCGAACATGTTAAAATATTCCGGGTGTTTGCGCACCAGCAGCGCTTCCGCTTCGCCGTAGCCGCTTTGCTGCTTGAGATACGCCGCGACGGTCGAACGGCGATAGTGCCACACAAAACCTGCCGGGCTGAAACCGATCTTGAGGCCGCGTTGTTGCAGCCGCCAGCAAAGATCCACGTCGTCGCCCGCCTGCCGAAAAATGGGATCGAACGCGCCAATCTCCAACAGCGCCCATTTATAAAACGCCATGTTACAGCCAGGAATATGCTCGGCCTGCCGGTCGGTGAGCATCACATGAGCGGGACCGCCCGGGGAAACAAGTACCGCCGCCGCGACGCATGAATCATCCGGCGGTAAAAAATTGTGCCCACCGATTCCCACAAATTCGCTGTCCAGCAAATCGCCCACCAGATGATAAAGCCAATCCTCATCCGCGCGGCAATCGGCGTCGGTGAAGGCCACAATTTCGCCGGTGGCAGCCGAAATGCCAGTGTTGCGCGCCACAGACAAGCCCAGATTTTTTTCGTGCCGGAAGCATCGCACCTGCGGATGCGCGGCGGCGATTTGCGGCGTGGAATCGCTTGAGCCATCATCCACCAAAATCACTTCGTAGTCGGGATAATTTAAAACCTTGAGCGAGTCGAGGCAGGCGTTGAGCGTGCGTTCGCCCTGGTAACTCGCCACGACCACCGACACGCGTGGATGCCGCTTGAGCGGAAAATACGGCGCGAGCCGGAACATCTTTTGCACCGCGCGGAACGAATCTTTCCGCTGCCGGTCTTCCGTGGTGAGCCCCATCTTCCAGTCTTCGATGCGCTGTCCGCCGCGCCACCAGTCATCCGTGTAACTGAAAACCACCGTGCCGGCCAAACCCGCGCGAAAGGCCGTTTCAATTTGCCACGACAAAATTTCGCACTTGCGCGGCTCGCCTTCGCGCAACGAATCAATGCCGAATTCACCCAGCACCAGCGGCCGGGTGTCCGCAATCATTTGCAGCCGCGCCAAATAATTTTTGAATGGCTGCTGATGGTGCAGATAAACATTGAAGCAAAGAAAATCCAGGCTTTGCGGGCGCAGAAATTCCGTCGGCGGATAATTCGTAAATGTGCACAGGCAGTCGGGATCAATCGCCTTGGCCTCGGCCACAAGTTCATCAATGAAATCCTCGACCGCGCCCGCGCGGCTCCAGCGCACGATGTCCGGCGGAATTTCATTGGCGATGCTGTAGGCGAACAGCGCCGGATGGCCCGCGCAATTCCGCGCTGCTTTGCGCACCGCTTCGCGCGCTTCCTCGCATTGTTTGGGCGAATCGAGAAAACAAAGATGCTTGTTCCACGGAATGTCCACGAGCGCCTTCAGGCCATGCTCGCCGGCGAGGTCGAGAAACCAGCGCGGGGGAACGTAGTAAACCCGGATCAGGTTCGCGCCGAGTTCGCGGATTTGCGCAAAGTCGCGCGCGGTCTGCTCGGGCGACGCAAAATTTCCCGCGCTGCCATCAGGCGCGAACGGGCCGTAGGAAACGCCCTTGAGAAAGAATTTCTTTCCGCCGAGGCGGAAGAATTTGCCATCCACGGTGACGCGGCCTGAACTGGTTACCGGAGAAACCATGTGACTTAGACGGCGGCTGCCCGCGCTTTAATCATGGCAATTTCGCACAGTTTTCGCCCCGTATCCACCGCCCGAAATCATTCAGCCGGCTTGGCTTTGCTCTTGGCCTTGGCGCGCGGTTTGCGGACTTTCAACTGCGGCGCATCCCCCCAAAGTCCTTCGAGATTATAGCGTTCGCGCATGTCGGAGCGCATGACGTGGACGATGACATCGAAATAGTCCAGCACGACCCACGCGGTTTCCAGCGTGCCGTCCACCGCGCGCGGGCGCAGGCCGTAATCGTCGCGCAGCTTGTCGGTGATCTCGCCGGTGATGGCGCGCAGGTGCGGTTCGCTGGTGCCGGAAGCCACCACAAAATAATCCGTCACGGACGATACCTCGCGCACGTCCAGAATCACGATATTCTCCGCCTTTCGGTTGTCCGCGAGTTCGCGGCAGAGCAAAGCCAGTTTTTTAGAATCCATCTATCGCAGCTTCCCTCAATTTCGCTCAAAGATAAAGCTGATAATTACGAATAGCCTCGGCCACCGCCGGAACCACCAAATGGTCTATCGGCAAGCCCGCCTTCACCCGCGCGCGAATCTGCGAGGCCGACACCCCCAGCGGAAAGCCTTTCAACGTCCGCCCCCGAAACGGCGCCGCGAAGGCCGCATCCGCTTCGCCCGGTCGCGGAATGGCGATGAATTCGACCAGCTTCGCAAGTTCATCCGCCTCGCGCCATTTCGCCAGTGATGGAACATGGTCCGCGCCGATCAAATAAAATAATTCCGCGTCCTGGAAACGGCGGCGATAATCCCGCACCGTGTCTATCGTGTAGGAAACTCCGCCGCGTTCGACCTCTTGGGTATCAATTTCGCACCGCGATTTCCCCGCCAGCGCGAGCCGCAGCAAACGCGTGCGCTGCGCGGACGGCGTCGGCAACGCATCCGGTTTGAACGGGGATTGCGCGGCCGGAATAAAAAATAATCGTTCCAGCCCCGCCTCCTCCATTGCCGCCTGCGCCACCAGCAGATGCCCCAAATGAACCGGATCAAACGACCCGCCGTAGAGGCCGATTTTTTTGAGTGAGTTCAAAACAATTTAATTTCCGAAGCAGCCAATAAAATTAGTTTCACAAAATCATCTATAATCCGCGTCCACACATCCCAACGGACCGCGGGTCTGTGACCCGCAGCAAGGTCCATCCGGTCAAGCCGCTCTTGGCTCAGCCTAAAGCGCCAATCTTCTTTGCGCGTTGCTGCGGGTCATAGACCCGCGGTCCGTGCGGAAAAATGTCATCTTGCGCGACCGGAATTTAATCTTCCTCAACAACACCGGTTGATCCCGTCAAACCGTTTCTCCGTCATTTCAACGTAAAGTTCCTCCGGCGATTTCCCGCAATCCGCTTTGCGCTCGCCCAGCAAATCCACCTTGAGTTCCGCGCACGGACAATTCAACGCGAGTTGCTGCGCGCGCTCCAGATGCGCCTCGCCGGACAATTCCTTCGCCAGCGCGCAGCCGAGCGCCACCAGTCCGAGCACATTGGCTGGCCTGTCTGCCAATTCATATTCCGGCAGCCACACCGCTTCGCTCTCGTGCAGCTTCACATTTTTTCCGCGCAGCAACCCATACCATTCCCAAACGCTGATCACGGAAATAATCGCCACGAGCAACATGAACAAAGCCGCCACCGCCGCGTCCAGGCGATCATTGAATTGCAATCGGGCGCGCCGTATTTGCAATCCGCCCAACTCCTCCACCAGGCCTTTGACCGATTGCGGGTTCTGTGTGTTGTCGAGAATTTTGACGATCTCGCTCGCCCGCATCTCTGCGCGAAAAGTTTCAAATCTGGCTGCCGCGAGAAAACCGATGCGCGGATCGGGACTATAAATTTTCTGCCAACCCGCCGTCATCGTCACGATCAGCAACCACACCAGCGGTATGAACACGATCAATGCGAACGCCGGTTTTCCAATTTTAACCGGCTCAGCTTGTGCTGTAGCCCGCGGCGCTAATTGCATTTTCAAAACCACCGTCGTCGCCAGGCACAAAGCAATCGCCGCCAGAAGCTGGTTCGCGATTCCGAACAGCGGCCATAGTGAATTGATGCCACCCAGCGGATCGCGAACGCCTTGGATCAAAAAATATCCCCAGCACCCGACCATGACCACGCTCGCCCCGGCGTTGGCCACTAGATTTTTCGTATCGCCCAGCGGCGCCCACACGTTGCCCAAAACATCCTGCAATAAATATCGCCCCACGCGCGTGCCCGCATCCAGCGTCGTCAGGATGAACAACGCCTCGAACATGATCGCAAAGTGATACCACAGATCGAGCCCGTGGCCGCGAACCACTTTGGAAAATATTTGCGACATCCCCACCGCGAGCGTCGCCGCGCCACCCGTGCGGCCAAACAAAGTTTTTTCACCGCTTTGCGCGGCGAGTTGCGCCATCTGCGTGGTTGTTACCGGAAATCCCCACGACGAAACTCTGGCCACCGTCGCCGCCGGGTCGCCTTTCATGTTCATGCTCAGGTAAACTCCCGGCTGCAACGTGCACGCCGCGATCAACGCCATGATCGCCACCAGCGATTCCAGGCACATCGCGCCGTAACCCACCGCGCGCGCATGCGTTTCGCGTGACATGATTTTCGGCGTCGTCCCGCTGGCGATCAAAGTGTGAAAACCGGAAATCGCGCCGCACGCAATCGTGATGAAACAAAACGGAAATAATTTTCCCGGCACGACCGGTCCCGTGCCATCAATGAAGCGGCTCAACGCCGGCATTTGGAGATGCGGCAGCACCAGAAAAATTCCCAATGCCAGCGCGAAAATCGTGCCCAGCTTCATGAACGTGCTCAAGTAATCGCGCGGCGCAAGCAGCAGCCAGATCGGCAGCACGCTCGCCGCCAGGCCATATATAATAATAGCCCACGCGAGCGGTTCGGGTTTGAACGCCAATGCATGCGCGAGGTTCGCGTGGCTCGAAACGAATTGTCCGCCCCACACCGCGAGCAGCAGCAGCACGACGCCAATCGCGGACGCTTCCAAAACTTTTCCCACACGCACAAAACGCAGATAACCACCCATGAACATCGCAATGGGAATCGTCGCGCCCACGGTGAAAATTCCCCACGGACTTTCCGCCAGCGCATTGACCACGACCAGCGAGAGCACCGCGAGCAAAATAATCATGATGGCGAGAATAGCCATCACGGCGACAAACCCGGCGGTGGTGTTCATCTCTTCCTTGACCATTTGCCCGAGCGATTTTCCGTTGCGCCGCAGCGAACTGAAAAGGATCACAAAATCCTGCACCGCGCCGCCGAGCACCACGCCAATGAGAATCCACAGTGTCCCCGGCAAATAACCAAATTGCGCGGCGAGCACCGGTCCGACCAGCGGCCCCGGCCCCGAGATCGCGGCGAAGTGATGCCCAAAGACGATCCACTTGTTCGTCTTCACGAAATCTTTGCCGTCGTCCTTGACCTCGCACGGCGTGGCGCGGCGGTCGTTGAGCATCAGAACACGCGCCGCGATCCACTTGGAATAAAAGCGATACCCAATCGCGTAGCTGCAAAGCGCCGCGATCAGGATGTAAATCGAATTGATGGAATCGCCGTGGTGCGCCGTGAGCACCGCGAACGCCAATCCGCCCGCGAGTGCCACGATCAGCCAGAACACATTGGCCAGAGTAATTTTCATGCAAAAGCAAACTCGTGCTATCGGCTATTCATAAAACAAAACCAGCCCTGACACTAGGATTTTCAGATTTGAAAAAGGCTTCGGTCCCCCACCACATCCTTGCTTCTCATCTATAAATAATCACTGTATCCCCACCCACCCCAAACCGCCGCGCAAATTCTTTCGACACCACCGTTTCAACCTTCATCCCCTCGCGCACGACAAACAACGCCGCCAACCCGCGCTGCCCATTGATCAACTTCATCCCCCGCTCCACGCCCATGATCGCTGTCGGTGTATCGAGGCCATCAGTGATTGTTGCATTCGGACCAATGATCGTCGTCTGAATATGATTCGTCATCCCCAACCCGGTTTGCGGATCAATGATGTGCGAGTAACGCACGCCGCCGATCTCCACATTTTGTTCCGAATCGCCCGAAGTAGAAACCCCCGCGTTCGCCAGCAGCACCGTCCGCGCCAGTTCCCCCGCCGCGCCGTCCAGCGCCGCGATTCCCACACGCCAGCCCGCCTTGCCTGGCGGCGCGTCGCCGATCGCAATGTCCCCGCTCGCCGCGACCAGCGCGCGCGTGACGCCGTAGCGTCGCATTTTTTCCAACGCCCTGTCCGCCGCGTAACCTTTCGCGATGCCACCCAAATCCAGTTGCATGTCCGGCGCCAGCAACGTCACCGTTTTCGTTTTTGCATCCAGCCGCACGTGTTCATAGCCCACATTCGCGCGCAATCGCGCTAATTCCCCCGCACTCGGCAAAATCTTGCTCTTCCGCGCCGCCCGCCACGCCCGCACGAACGGCCCCACCGTGATGTCGAACGCCCCGTCCGTCTCCCGCGCCACGCGCAACGATTCCGCGAGCAACTCAAACAATTCCGGGCTCACCCGCGTCGGCTCGCCCACCGGTCGCCGGCACAGTTGCATCAACTCGCTCGACGGATCGTAATCCGTCATCATGCGATCGAGCTTCGCCACTTCCGCAAACGCCGCCTCCGCCGCCGCGTTCGCCTCGCCCGCGTCACGCGCGTAAAGCGTGATGCTGAACAACGTGCCCATGTGCGGCTCGTTGAATTCAAAACGCGCCAGCGCCTCGCTGTCTTTTACCGAGTGACAACCCGCCAACAGCAGCGCAACCATTCCGCAAAAAAATAATCCCGCCAATCTTCTCAAATGATTTGTGCCTCCATGAATTTGCGTGCGCACATATTTAAAATAAAACACCGGCGGGCAATCTGCGCCGCCGGCGCTTTCGCGAAATAAAATAATCTTCTAAACGATTAAACCACTTTCTTCAGCCACTCTGGATCGCCCGGAATTGGCATCGGATAAAGCCCGTCCGGCCCGACCGCCGCCTTCGGAATCGCGTCCCACGAATATTCGCTCGGCGCCAGATTCACTTCCGAATTCAACGCTTCTTCCCACGTGATTTCCCGGCCCGAATACGTCGCCATGCGGCCCATGATCGCGGTCAGGGTGCTGTTCGCGCCGTAGATGATCAGTTCGTTATAAGGCGTGTTGTTGCGGATCGCGGCGAAGAGATCGTCGTGCTCGACTTGATACGGCGAAATGTGCGAGGTCTTGCCGTCCTTGAATTGCCACGCGTTATCTCCCTTGATGATGAAATCGCGGCCATCCTGAAGATCCGCGGTGCCCTTCGTGCCCACCGCGTGTTCAGAAACCGCGTCCCAGCAACCCTGCATGTGCCGGCATTGGCTGAACATCCGCGAACCGTCCGCAAATTGATACTCCACCGCGTGATGATCAAAAATTTCTCCGTTGTCCGCGACGCGTTTGGTTTGGCAGCCGCCCATTCCCACCGCGCGAATCGGATGCGCCTGCTTGATCCAATTGCCCACGTCCAAATTATGAATGTGCTGCTCCACGATATGATCGCCGCACAGCCACGAAAAATAATACCAGTTCGTCATCTGGAATTGCATTTCGTTCATGCCGGGTTTGCGCGGGCGCAGCCACGGCCGGTTGCCATTCCAATAAACGCGCACCGTATGGATGTCGCCAATCGCGCCGTCATGCAACCGCTTCATGGCTTCGATGTATTGAATCTGGTGATGCCGCTGGAAGCCGACGCCAATCTTGAGATTTTTTTGCTTTGCGATTTCCGCCGCCGCCAGCACTTTGCGGATGCCCGGCCCATCCACTGCGACGGGTTTCTCCATGAAAATATTTTTTCCCGCCGCCACCGCCGCTTCAAAATGAATCGGGCGAAATCCCGGCGGCGTCGAGAGGATCACCAGGTCCGCAAGCGGAATCGCTTTTTGATACGCGTCGAACCCGATGAACTGGCGGTCTTCCGGCACGTCCACGCGGTCGGGATGCGCCTTCTTCAAATTCTCCAGGCTCGATTTCAAACGGTCGTCGAAAGCATCCGCCATCGCGACGAGTTTCACATTCCCCTTCGTGCTCAACGCCTGCGCCGCCGCGCCCGAACCGCGGCCGCCGCAACCAATCAGCGCGATCTTGATCGTGTCGTCCGACGCCGATTGCGCCGACGCGCTGCCGAGCAACGCACTGCCCACCACCGCCGCCGAAGTGGTTTTGAGAAAACTGCGGCGATTTAATTGCGATTCAAATGAGGACTGATTTGTTTCGTTCATATAATTATATTTGTAAATGTGGCCAACGAATCTCGACGGCGCGCTCATGGGTTCGCTGGCAAACGTATTCTTCCCCATCCCAACTGACAATCCCAAAAGCTAATTCCTATGACGTCAAATGCGCATCCATGTTGCCCACCGCACAGTAGGGCTGCGCTGCCGCGCAGCCGTCCAAGTCCCGCAGGGACGACAGATATTAGCCCAGCAATTTATTGCTGGGTTCCCATCCGTCGTAATTCAAGTCCCGCCAGGGACGAAAGGATTTTCCTCTTGGAACCAAACCTCATCCACTCGCCCACCGCTTCTCATTAACCCTCAACTTTCAGTTGAGGGAATCCTCGTAGAAACCACTCATTTCTATATCGAGCGAAGCGAAGCGATCCCAGGCGAGCATCATCTTATCCACCCGCGCGAATCCAGTTGCCTTCACTAATCACGAAACCTTCCGACCAAACTTCCCCGCTGAAACCTTGAAATTTGTTCCCCTTCCCCCAGTGGCCGTGCGCAAGCACCTTACAAATTTGTAATGTTCGGGAAAGGTTCCTGACACCCACCCGTGCGAACCTCTCTTCAGTAGCAGTAAACAAATTTTAAAAATTCAACCAAATCAATAACCAGAAAATATGAAAGAAATATTTAACAAACCCGCTCACCGCAGCGGTGCGGCCCTTGTCGTGGGAGCGCTGATCGTCACTCTCTCCTGCGCCGCGACGAGCCGCTTCGTCAAAGCCGAAGACAGCCCCCGTGTCACTCCCGTTACCTTGACCATCAACGACGCCCCCATCTCCCACGGCGGCCTGAACACCACCAGCTTCGCGCCGATGGTCAAGCAAGTCGCCCAGAGCGTCGTGAAAGTTACCGTCAGCGCCAAGTCTCGCGGGATGGACGGCCAGGATTCTTCGCCCATGAACAACGACGACCTCCTTCGCCGTTTCTTTGGTGATCAATTCGCCAATCCACGCGGCCAGCAACACAGCCGCAACAATAACACCTCCCGCACGCCGCACGAATACGGCCTCGGCTCCGGTGTCATTGTGAACAAGGACGGCTATATCCTCACCAACAACCACGTCGTGGACGGCGCGGATGTCATCAAGGTCACTTTGAACGATGGCCGCGAATTCACCGCCAAAGTCATCGGACGCGATCCCAAAACGGACATCGCCGTTGTAAAAATTGACGCGAAGAATCTTCCCTTCATCACCATTGCCGACAGCGATAAAATTGACGTCGGCGATCTTTGCCTCGCCATTGGAAATCCTTACGGCATCGGCCAGACCGTGACGATGGGCATCATCAGCGCCAAGGGCCGCGGCAATGTGGACGTCGGCACTGACTACGAAGACTTCATCCAAACCGATGCCGCCATCAACCCGGGTAACTCCGGCGGCGCGCTCGTGGATGCGGATGGACGCCTCGTCGGCATCAACACCGCCATCCTCAGCCGCAGCGGCGGTTATCAGGGAATCGGTTTTGCCGTTCCCATCAATATGGCGAAGAACGTCATGGAAAGTTTGATCGCGCACGGCAAAGTCATTCGCGGCTTCCTCGGTGTGAGCATCCAGGACGTCACGCCCGAACTCGCGCAGGAATTCAAACTGCCGAATAATCAGGGCGCGCTCGTCGGCGACATCACCCCGCACAGCCCCGCTGACAAGGCCGGCATCAAGAGCGGGGACGTGATCGTGGAATTCAACGGCAAGCCCGTGACCGATAGCCGCCACTTGAAACTTGAAGTCGGCGAAACCGAGCCCGGCCAAAAAGCGTCGGTGAAACTCTATCGCGAAGGCCATGAAAAAACCTTCGAAGTCGCCGTCAAGGAATTGCCCGGCAGCGAAGAACTCGCGAGTAATGACGCCACGACTGACAATTCCAGCGACACGCTCAATGGCGTGGGCGTCTCGGACATTGATTCACAAGCCAAGGAGCAGTTGAAGTTGCCCGACAACATGAAGGGCGCGGTGGTGACCGACGTAGACCAGGACTCGGTGGCCTTTGAAGCCGGTCTTCGTCCCGGCGATGTGATTGAGGAAATCAATCACAAGCCCGTGGCCAGCGGCGACGACGCGGTGAAGCTCACGTCGCACGTGAAGGAAAAAGTTGTGCTCCTGAAAATCTGGAGCAAAGGCGCCAGCCATTATTTGGTGGTTGATGAAAGCAAGGCGGGTTGATCGAGGTTAGTTAGTAGTTGGTAGAACAGTAAAATGCACACCGCCCTCCTGACCGGAATGACAGGAGGGCGGTTTTATTTTCTCCCTACGGACCGCGGGTCTATGACCCGCAGCAAGACAAATAAGGTCAGGCCGCTCACACTAAATACCGCGGCAAACCCCATCCAACCACCTCAGTCACTTTCTCATTCCACACCAAACCCATCCCCAAATAAATAATATGCCCGCCACCCATTTTTTGAGTATGCCCGAAACTTCGGTTAAACTAAGCTCGCCCCAGAGCGTTATGCGAATTCTCGTGGTTGAAGACGATGCCAAGATCGCTTCGTTTGTGGTCAATGGCCTCAAACAAAGCGGTTTCGCCGTGGACCGTTGCGCCGATGGCGAGGAAGGCCAGGCGTTGGCCACCTCCACCGCGTACGATGCCGCCATCATTGATGTGATGCTTCCCAAGCAAAATGGCCTCGTGCTCGTCCAGGAATTGCGCAAGGCCGGTGTCCGCGTGCCCGTCATTATTTTGAGCGCCAAGGCTTCCGTGGATGACCGCATCAAAGGGCTGCAAGCCGGCGGTGATGATTACGTCACCAAGCCCTTCGCCTTTTCCGAATTGCTCGCGCGCGTGCAGGCGCTCATTCGCCGCGCCACTCATGCCAGCGAACCCACGCGCCTCGTCGTCGGCGACCTAACGCTCGACTTGCTCAACCGCGAAGTCATCCGCGCCGGTGAACGCATCGAATTGCAAGCGCGCGAATTCGCCCTGCTCGAATATCTCATGCGCCACGCCGGCCGCGTCGTCACCAAGACCATGATCATGGAACACATTTGGGATTACAGTTTCGATCCGCAAACGAACGTCGTGGACGTCCTCGTCTGCCGCCTCCGCAACAAAATTGATCGCACCAAAAATCTCGTTCACACCATCCGCGGCGTGGGTTATGTCCTCAAGCCCGCCTAACCGCTTTCGCCGCGCGTTCAGCTTCCGGCTGAATCTATGGTATGCCTCCGTCTTCACGGCGACCACGTGCCTGCTGTTCCTTTTCGCCTACGTCCTGCTCGTGATGGCGATGGGCCGCAAGGACCGCGAAGTCATCGAGTCGCAACTCAAGGAATATTCCGTCATCTATCAGGGCGGCGGCTTGCCCGCGCTGCGTTCGGTCATTCAGGCGAATCAATCTTCAAAAAAACAACGCCCCTTTTTCGTGCGCCTCGTGAGCCCGGTCGGCGGCATCTTCCAAAGCGTGCCCGAAGATTGGGTCACCTTCGATCCCAAAGGCGTGCAGATCGGCAACGTCCAGTTTCATCCCGCTTACGTCCGCATTCCGCGCGATGAAGAACGCGATTTCACCCTCGCCGCCGCCATTCTCGATGACGGCTCGCAACTCGAAGTCGGCCGCAGCACCAACAATCGCGAAACTGTCCTCCGGCCCTTTCGTCTCGTGTTCTTCGCGGTGATGACGCCCATTGTCCTGCTCGGTTTTGTCGGCGGCGCCGTCTTTGCGCATCGCACCATGAAGCCCGTCCGCGAAATTATTTCCACCGCACGCTCCATCATTGACACCGGCAAAATGGATGCCCGCGTTCCCGTCCGCCGTTCCAGGGACGAACTCGACGACCTCGCGCAATTATTCAATCGCATGCTCGACAAAAATCAGGCGTTGATCGTCGGCATGCGCGAATCGCTCGACAACGTCGCCCATGATCTGCGCACGCCGCTCTCCCGCATGCGCATCACGGCGGAGTCCGCCTTGCGCGCCGATGCCACCACCGATACTTCGCGCGAAGCCCTCGCCGATTGCGTCGAGGAATCCGACCGCGTGCTCACGATTTTGCAAACGCTCATGGACGTCGCCGAGGCCGAAGCCGGCGCGATGCGCCTCGCCCGTTCGCCGGTGGATCTGTGCGCGCTCTGGGATGAAGTGATCGAACTCTATCAATACGTCGCCGAGGAAAAGAAAATTACCGTCACCACAAATTTTGCCGCCCCCTGCGAAGCCTCTGTTGACCCCGCGCGCCTGCGCCAGGTCTTCGCCAACCTGCTCGACAACGCCATCAAATACACGCCCGCCGGCGGCCAGGTCACCATTCAAGCCGCTCGTGAAAATAACAACGCCATCATCCGCGTGCGCGACACCGGCATGGGCATTCCCGCCAGCGAATTGGAAAAAATATGGGACCGCCTTTATCGCGGCGACAAAAGCCGTTCCCAACGCGGCCTCGGCCTCGGCCTGAGCGTCGTCCGCGCCATCGTCCAGGCCCATAAAGGCCGCGCCGAAGTCAAAAGCGAACCCGACCAAGGCTCCGAATTCATCATCACCATCCCCGCCACCGAATCCTAAATTCACCGGAAACCCATCAGCGCCCCAAGTCACCTTTCCACTCCATGCAGCTTTGAAAAGCGAATCCCTGGCGAGCATCCACAAGAACAACAAACATTCCAACGCACGGTAGGGCGAAGCTGCCGCTCCGCCGTCCGAAGTCCCGCCGGGACGACAGACCTTAGCCCAGCAATTTATTGCTGGGTCGAGTTCCCTTTCCATCCAAGTCCCGCAGGGACGAAAGAAATCCCCGTATGGAACCAAAGCTCCCACACTCGCCCAACACTTCTCATTAACCCCTAACTTTAGTTAGGGGAAAAATCGGCCACACGCGCAAGAAACGGTTTCAACCGTTTCTCGAAATCACCTATCGCGCAAAAGAACTTTTTTTCTTACTGAAAACTTGAAACTTGAAACTACTTCCCCACCCTTCCCAAAACCTCCCGGCAAATCTCCACCGCCGCCTTCGCCCTTCCCAAACCTTTCGCCGCCTTCCCCATCTCCAAAAGCTTCTTCGACCCCAGCAACTCCTCCAATCGAAACGGCAAATCTTCCACCGCATTCACCTTCGCTGCCGCGCCGCGCTCGAGCAGAAAATCGCTGTTCGCCGCTTCCTGACCCGGAATCGGATTAAGAATAAATAACGGCTTGCCCAGCGCGAGCGCTTCCGACGACGTCAACCCGCCCGGCTTCGTGATGATCAAATCCGCGACCGTCATCAACTCGTGCATGTTCGTCACGAACCCCAATACATGCGTTGGGTGCCTGCGGTCCTGCACCGCCAATTCGCGCCGCAATTCCTCATTGCGCCCCACCACCACCACCGTCTGAAACGCCGCGCCCACCTTGTCCAACTCCGCGAGAATTTCCCCGACCGGCCCCATGCCGAAACCGCCGCCCAGCACCAGCAGCGTCGGCAAATCATCGCGCAACCCGCAGCGTTTGCGGATCGCCGCCGCCTCCGGCACGCTGGAAAATTTTGCGGAAATGGGGATGCCCGTCGCGGCCACGTTCTCCGGCTTCGCCCCGCGCGCCACCAACCGTGCCTTCGTCGCCTCCGACGCCACGCAATAAAAATCCACCACGTCGCTCATCCACAAGGCATGCGCCTCAAAATCCGTCACCACCGTCACCACCAGCGGACGCGGCCCGTCCCAATCGTCAAACGCCTTCGCCAAAATTTCGCCCGGCAGATAATGTGTGCAGAACACCACGTCCGCCTCGAATTTTTTCACATACTTGATGAACTTCTTCGTGCTGTTCGTCGGAAATTTTTTGCGCAACCGCGCCAGCCGCCCGAGCAGCTTGGGATTGTCCGTCTTCTTGAAAAACATTCCCCAAAGCTCCGGCGCATGCTCCACGATCGCCATGTAACCGTCGGTATAAACCTTGCGATGCAGCGGCGAAAAAAACTTTTTCAAATCCACGCGCTCGACCACATCGCCCGGGCGAAGCCCCTGCCACGCTTCATCCAAAGCCGCCGCCGCCTGCAAATGTCCCGCCCCCGCCGTGATCGTGGCAATTAATATGCGCATGTTTGTTTGACCTCGTTAAAAGTAGTTGCCCATCTGGGCATTGTTCTCGAAATTGCATCCATCTGCCCGCAGCGAACGGAGTCGGTCCCGTCCCGGGGAGCGCACGCGCCCTCGCGTGCAGTGGCTGGCGCCCTCGCCGGCCACATCTTTATCAGTTCGATAAATCCCATCCGCTTTTCTTCAAAAACAGTATCCAGATGCGCCCTATAAATTGGAACGTCCTGCCGCAAACTTGCCGAAATCGTTCTCCGGTGGAAAGAATTATCCTTCACTTTCACAATCGCGGATGTAAGTTGAATCGTAATCAATTCACCCGCATGAAAAAGTGCCCGCGTTGCGGCAAGGAGTATTCGGATGCAACAGAGATTTGTTCCGAAGACGGTGAGAATTTGACGTCCATTATTCCGCCACTTCCGCGCAACCGTTTTGCCACCGTTAGCGAAGTGCTGGGCTTGCTTTTGGCGTTTAGCATCCTTGCCTTTATTTGCACCTGGAACACCCTTCAAAGCTGGAACTTTTACGGGTTGTTAATTATTTTCGGCACACCCGTCGGATTAGTTGCAATCATCTGCGGACATATCGCCCGCTCACGCTCAAAGAAACAGCCCAACAAATATCGCCAGAGCGAAGCAGCGATGGTCGGTTTGGCAACCGGGTATATCGGAACTTTTTTGACTGCTTTTAGTTTGTTTCAGGCTATTTTTCACCCTGTCAGAAATGCCGCTCCCGATCTAAATTGCCAAAGCAATCTCAAGCAACTGGCTTTGGCGGCGCGCATTTTTGCCGGTGATCATAATGATGTTCTGCCCACAAATTTCCTGCAAATGACGAACGAGATGGTAAATCCACTCATCCTTCATTGCCCATCAGATACGAACCATCCGCGCCCGGTTAATACGGTTCCTGCGACTTGGAATACGGCAAACATCAGTTATGAACTTTTGACGCCTGGCGAACATGAAGACGACACGACAAATCGCGCAATCATCAGGTGTCCGATTCACGGTTTTGAAGTTTGGGGCGACGGCTCAGTACACAAGAGCAAGTTAAAACACTAATCATTCATCGTATGAAAAAATGTCCGCGTTGCGGCAAGGAGTATTCGGATGCAACAGCGGTTTGTCCCGAACATGGCAAGCCATTGAGCGATAGCAAAGATGAAATGGCTCCGTATCTTTGGTTTGCCAAAACGAGCCGGATGTCGGGTTTGATTCTGATGGCGCTCATTGGATTCTTTGCCGTCACGATGAATCGGGGATTTAATTTAGGATTTTATTCACTCTTGATAATCAGCGGCCCGATGATTGGAATTATCGCGATCATTAACGGTCATCTCGCACAAGCCTCGGCAAAAAAATTACGTGAGCAGGATCGTAAAAAAACCTCACCGGTTTTGGGCTTGATAACCGGCTACATTGGAACCTTATTGACCGGCACCGCATTAATGTTCGCCATTTTCCATCCAATCAAAAGCCGCCCCACAGCGATAAACTGCGCGAGCAATTTAAAGAATATAGGACTGGCGATGCGGATATATGCTGTTGATCACGGAAACATGCTTCCAAAGAATCTCATGGAGATCACCAATGAACTTCCTAATCCAAATACTCTGATTTGCCCG
>DATAUW010000039.1 GCA_036268055.1 Verrucomicrobiia bacterium
TCTTGCTTGCGGTAAAATCGCGCTCTTGCGCAACCTCGTTGAGGTTGTGAGGGTTTTTCGTCTTACCCAGGGTAGGCCCGAGGACGGGCCAACCCTGGGCTTTGTTGCGCAACATCTTCGATGTTGCCGGATGGGAAGAAAGCCACTTTTATTCCCACATCGTCTGCGGTTCCACATCTTGGATTTTGCCGGATGAAGGAAAACACTTTCACTTTCATATTCATTAAGCGTTGAAATGAGGGGCTAATGGGAAGCATTTGGTGAGTGGGTGAGGTTTGGTTTCAAGAGGAGAATTCTTTCGTCCCTGCGGGACTTGATTTGTGGTGGACGTGAACCCAGCAATAAATTGCTGGGCTAAGCTCGGTCGTCCCTGCGGGACTTGGGACGGCTGCGCGGCAGCGCAGCCCTACCGTGCGCTGGATTTTCGGTTGTCCCGGCGGGGACTTGGGACGGCTGCGCGGCAGCGCAGCCCTACCATGCCTAGATCGTCGGTCGTCCCTGCGGACTCGGCGGAGTAAGTATTAAACTCTGATATTGGAGCGATCGCATTCGTTCGGTGAGTGAGACCAGAAATAAAAAAGGCCGGTCGTGGTGACCGGCCTTTGATGGGCGTCCGGAGGACGAGATTTTATTTCTGTTTGCGGTTGAAACCGAGCAGCACGCCGGTCGCGAGGCTCAACAGGAAAACTGTGCTGGTGGCTTCCGGTGCTGGGCTCAGCGGGTTGGCATCGAGATCGGCGACTTGCTGATCGGAGAGCACGCCGTCATATACTTTGATTTCGGCGACGCTGCCGCTGGAATATTCCCCCTGGCCGCCGCCCACGAGGTTATCGAGGAAGAAGTTCATCAATGCGCCGGGATTATCCGTCGTATCGAAGTTCAGGTTCATGACGTCGGTGGTGGCCGTGAATTCGAGGTCGTCGTTGAGGTAGCCTTTCACGGTGCTCGGATTGCCGCCAACGCCAGCCGTGACAGTGAGGACCACGTCTTCAAAGGTATTGGCCAAAACCTGCGTGCCACCGCCGGCGATGGGAAATACTTCGAGTTGATGGCTGGGATTGTAATAGAAGCCATTGTCCGAAGCGCGGTTTTGGGTGTCGATCAACCGCCGCCAGGTATCCACATTGTCCAGGCTGGCGACAAGTTGGACGGAATAATTATTGGGCGTGATAAGGCTGCTGGTATCCAGCGTAAGGCCGGCTTGCTGGGACGGGGTGGTGTTGCCGACGAAATTGTAAACGGAGTGAGTGCTGCCCAAAACGGTCGCGGTGCCGAAATTATTTTGGCCAAGCGGGTCGGTAGCGATGAGGTCGGGCGCGCCGCTGACACTCGAGGACAAGGTGTTGTTAAATTCGTAATCGCCAACGAGGGTTTGGGCATTGGCCGCAAGCGAAGCGGTCAGGGCGAAGCCGATTGAGGCGACGGATAGAACCTTGGAAGTGGTTTTCATGGTTTTCAGGAGATAACAGGCATGATTTTGGTTAGTATCAGTTTTGATAGGGCACAGAATGTGCCTAGCATATAAGTATCTATTAATAAAATGTTTAGGAATTTTATTAAAATTGATTTTGATGCCAAAATGTAAGAGAAACCGACGTGAAAATGGGCTTTAGAAAAAGCCGGTTTGGCGGGCTGGTTTTAAGTGATTTGAAATAAAGAATTTCCGCAGGATAGGGCTCGTTTTCGAGAATTGTAAAAAAAGGCAACGGAAACGGATTTGAATGGGCTATAAAGCCAAGCAGATTTGGGGATAAGATGATCCTCTCCCTGACTTGCGGCGGAGAGAGAATTAGTCGCTTATGGAACTGGGGCTGGGGGAGTTTTTATTCATTGGGTTTTGTTCCAAGGAACGGGCCTGCCTTGCTTTGCTCGGGACAGATTTTTCAGGTGTGGCATTTCCCCCGGCTGAAGCCGGGGGTTAATGAGAAGCGATTGATTTTTTTAGGCGATGGCAGAGTGGTTGCGGAATTTCTTTCGTTCCTGCGGGACTTCGGCGGCGCGGAAAAACATCGCCCTACCACGGGATGACGCCCTTTTTGAGAGAGGCCTTTTGATCAAGCCGCCTTTGCTTCGAGGCCGGCCATCAGGCGCATGAGGTTGGTCTGGGTGAAATCGGCGCGGGCGAGTTCGCCGGCGACGTTTCCCTGGCGCATGACGATGATGCGGCGGCTGAGGTTCATGACTTCGGGAAGTTCGGAGGAGATGGTGATGAGCGCGAGACCCTGGCAGGCGAGTTCGTCGAGGAGGCGGTGGATCTCGGCTTTCGCGCCGACGTCCACGCCGCGGGTGGGTTCGTCCACGATGAGGATTTTGCATTGGCGCGCGAGCCATTTGGCGAGGGCGAGTTTTTGCTGGTTGCCGCCGCTGAGTCCGGCGATGGAGGTTTCCATTGAGTGAGTTTTGACGCGCAATTTTTCGATGTAGCCCTGGACGAGCGTGCGTTCTTCCTGGCGGCGAATGAACCCGAGATTGCTGATGCGCGGCAGGATGGCGAGGGAGGTGTTCTCGCGGCAATTCATTCCCAGGACGAGGCCGAGACGCTTGCGGTCTTCGGGCAAAAGGCCAATGCCGGCGCCGAGGGCGGCGTGGATGGAATGCAGCGGGATTTCCGCGCCGCGCACGAAAACTTTGCCGGTGGCGGCGGGGTCGAGGCCGAATATCGCCTGCGCGATTTCGCTGCGGCCCGCGCCGACGAGGCCGGCGAAGCCAAGGATTTCGCCTGCGTGCAGGGTGAAGTTGACGTTCGCAAATTTGCCGGGCGAGGAAAGATTTTCCACGCGCAACAGTTCTTCGCCGAGTTCGCGGTGCAAATGTTGGGAGGAATATTGTTTGACTTCGCGCCCGACCATTTGCTGGATGACGCGGTCGGGATTGGTCTCGGCGATGCGTTCGGTGGCGACATGTTTGCCGTCGCGCAAAACGGTGATGCCATCGCAGAGGCGGAAAATTTCTTCCATGCGGTGCGAGACGTAAATGATGGTGATGCCGCGGGTCTTGAGCCTGGCGAGGAGGGTGAAAAGATTTTCGCTTTCGGCGACGGAAAGCGAACTGGTGGGCTCGTCCATGACGATGATGCGGGCATTGGTGCCGAGGGCGGCGGCGATCTGGACAAGCTGCTCCTGGCCGGTCGAGAGCTGGCTGATGGGGAGGTCCACGTCAATGTGGGTTTCGATCTCGGCGAGCATGGTGCGCGCGATTGCGCGCATTTGCGCGCGATCTAGCCAGCCGGCGCGGCGCGGCAAGTCGCCGAGGCAAAGATTTTCCGCGACGGTGAGGTTCGGACAAAACGCCAGCTCTTGATGAACCATGGCAATTCCCAGGTGGCGAGCGGCGAGGGGCGTCGGCGCGTGAATGGGTTTTTCGTCGAGAAAGATTTCGCCATCGTCGGCGGTGTAAACGCCGGAGAGAATTTTGCCGAGGGTGCTTTTGCCCGCGCCGTTCTCGCCGATGAGCGCATGGCAATCGCCGGACTTGATTTCAAAACTGACATTGTCCAACGCGTGCACGCCGGGGAAGCGTTTGGAAATATTTTTGAAGGCGAGCATGAAAATGTACAGCGATTATTTAGGCAACCACTTGTCCCAATTTTTCGCGAAGGCATCCACGTTTTCCTTGGTGACCGGAATGAGCGCGCTGACTTCTTTCGTCGAGGCGGGGTCCTGGTGGAGATAAATTTTGTTGATCAAAAGTTCGACCGAGCGATGGCCCCATTCGTAGCATTGCTGCGAGAGGAGAAGTTGAACGTGACCGCTGCGGATGTAGGAAAGCTCGGCGGGCAAGGCGTCAACGGAAACGCATTTCACCGTGCCGGGGGCCCACTTGAGCGCGTTGTCCGTGAAGAGCGGCCAGCCGCCGACGAAGCCCCAGCCGTTGATGTCGGGATTGGCTTGCATGACTTGTTCGACTTTTGCGGCGGCGTCCTGCGGCGTTTCTTTGTGATAATAAACTGACTTGATCGTGATGCCGGGAAATTTCTTCGCGACTTCTTTCATGCCTTGCACGCGCCTCTGGAGATTCGGCGCATTCTGGCTGCCGGCGAGAATCGCAATCGTGCCTTTGCCGTCGAGTTCTTTGGCGAGCGCTTCCATGACTTGTTCGCCGCATTTTTCGTCATCAATGCCGTAGGTCACGAAACGCTGGCTACGCGGGGCGTCGGAATCGAACGTGGCAACGGGCACGCCGTTCTTGACGGCGGAATTGATGGCGTCGGTTAGTTTATTCGCATCGGAGCAACTCACCGCGATGCCATCCGCGCCGGCGAGCACGAGTTGTTCGATGGCTTCGGCTTGTTTTTGTGCGTCTTCCTCATTGGGCGTGCGCCAGTCAATCTTGACCGCGATATGATATTTTTCGCTGAGTTCTTTGGCGGCATCCTCAGCGCCGACGCGCGCGGCCTGAAAGACCGGGTTGCTCTGCGACTTGGCAATGAGTCCGATGGTGTAGGATTTTTTGGTTTGGGCGTGAAGCGTGGCTGCCAGCCCGAGCGCGAGGACGAACGAGAGAAATTTTTTCATGGATGATAAATGATTCGTAACGGGTCGGAGTATTGATACCGGTCGCGCAAGGGTGGTTCAACTCGAAACGTGGCCGGTCGGCAAACCAAAAGCGGGGATGCCGATTCTGGTTTGTAGGAGTTGTAGGACACTGGCGGACAATGGAATCAGCTAATTGAATGTTTCTGATAGTGTGTGGCTTCGCTAGTTTTGACCTCGTGGAAAAGCAAGGCAAAGAACCGGGGCCAGTGAGGCAGGCAGATCGCAAACAGTTGCGGGTTTTGATCGCGGATGATACCGCGGCGATCCGTGATTCGATGTCGAACCTGATTTCGCGCCTGCGCGACGTGGAGATCGTGGGCCAGGCACAGACCGGCACCCAGGCCCTCGAATTGATCCGCACGCTCAAGCCGCACATCGCCACGCTGGACATCCGCATGCCGGAATTGAGCGGCATCAATGTCCTTACCGAACTCAAACGCGAAGGCTCGGACACCTCGATCATCATGTTATCGGGCCTCGCCGAAGCGGAATACCGCCGTAAATGCCTCGCCCTTGGCGCGAAATATTTTTTTCACAAAGCCACAGAATTTGAACAGGTCGTGGAAGTGCTTAAGGAAAGCGCGCGAGCTTTAAACGGTGAAGCGTAAGCATTTTGTAACCGCGCGGAGGCGCGGAGGTCCTTGCGGACGGCCACTGGGAGAAAGAGGTATCAGCCACGGATGGAACACGGATTAGAAAAATTCTTTTCCGTGTTTAATCAGTCGCTGCTAAAGATTCGTTTTTCCTCCGCGCCTCGGTGTCTCCGCAGTTAAACTCGGCCTCCCATCCGCACTCGTGCTCGACAATGCTCCACGTTGGTGGCACGTTGATTCGTGATGTCTAAGAAGCTCGATCAACTGCGCGAATTGCTGCGGTCTTATGGCTCCTGCCTGGTCGCGTACTCGGGCGGAGTGGACTCGGTTTTTCTCGCGCGAGTGGCGGCGGAAGTGCTTGGCGAAAAGTCACTGGCCGCAATCGCCGATTCGCCGAGCTTGCCGCGGCGCGAACTTGAGGAAGCGCTGGCCATCGCCCGCCAATTTGAAATTCCCGTCAAAGTGGTGCAGACCCAGGAATTCAATAATCCCGACTATCTCGCGAACCCGAACAATCGCTGCTACTTTTGCAAACACGAGCTTTTCACGGAACTTCTTCCACTCGCACGATCCGGCGGATTCGCCGTCATCGCTTACGGCGAAAATGCCAGCGACATCGGCGACCATCGCCCAGGTGCGAAGGCAGCATCGGAATTTCAAGTGCGCGCACCGCTCAAAGAAGCTGGATTGACGAAGGCGGAAATCCGCGAATTATCCGCGCAAATGGGTTTGCCCACGGCTGACAAACCACAAATGGCCTGCCTGAGTTCGCGCATTCCTTACGGCGAAGCGGTATCGCCGAAAAAACTGCGCATGATCGAGCAGGCGGAATACGTCCTGCGCGACTCGGGATTTTACGACGTGCGCGTGCGGCATCACGAATTGAAAGTGGGCGACCTGGCGCGCATTGAAGTGGGGCCGTCTGAACTCCCAAAATTTCTCGCTGATGATACCGGCAATCACGTCGCCGCCGCGCTGAAAAAAATCGGTTACGCCCAAGTCACCCTGGACTTGCAAGGCTACCGCCGCGGCAGCTTAAATGAGCCTGCACCCATCCGCGCCGCATTGTCGGTTTTAAAATAATGGTAGCGACAGTCTATGACCGCCATCGGCGCAACCGATTTCGCGCAACTTTTTGACTGGGCCGGTTTAATATCAGGAGCAGTTTAGATTATGCCACAATTTGCTTACAGGGCCCGTCGCCGTAGTGGCGAGACGGTGCAAGGTGTATTGGAAGTGCCGGACCGCACTGCGGCGCTGGCGCAAATTGAGCGACTCGGCCTATTTCCCATCAAAGTGGATGCCTCGAAGGGCGGCGTCGCAGCCGTGGCCGAAGCCGAACGTCCCGGCGGCAAGCGCGATTTGACGGCGTTGTTCCCGCCGGCGATCCGCAATTTTCTTCAGCGCAAGCGCAAACCCAAGTTGCAGGAACTGGCCACCTTCACCACACAGTTGGCGAACCTCCTCAACTCCGGCATGCCGCTCACCGTCGCGCTCAACAGCATGACCCATCTGACCTCCAAGGGCATTCCCGCCGAGGTCAGCAAGCAACTCAAGCAGGAAGTCATGGAAGGCAAAAGCCTCTCCAATGCGATGGCGCAACAGCCGCATGTTTTTTCCGACCTTTACATCAACATGGTCCGCGCCGGCGAGCAAAGCGGTTCGCTCGTGGAGGTGTTGCGGCGTTTGGCCAATCACTTCGAGCGATTCGCCGAAGTGCAATCGAAGTTTACCTCCGCGCTGATTTACCCGGCGTTCGTCGTCACTGCGGGCATTATCATCATGTTTTTGTTCATGACGAAAATGCTGCCGACCTTCATGGAAATTTTCAGCGGCATGAACATCGAGCTTCCCTTGCCCACGCGGATTTTGATCAAGATCAGTTACATCTTCAGTCATTTCTGGTGGGCCATGATTCTTACCGTGATCATCGTGGCGGCATTCATCAGGCGGTTTCAAGCGTCAGAAGAAGGCAAGCGCAAGATTGACCAATGGAAAATGACCGCGCCGGTTTTCGGTTTGGCGGTGCGCTTGAATTTATTCGGCCAATTCGCGCGCACGCTGGCCACGCTGCTGGAAAACGGCGTACCGGTGCTGACCGCCTTGCAGATCACCGAGCAGATCGTTCCCAATCGCATCGTCAAGGAAGCCATTGCGAAAACGCGCTCGGACGTCACCGATGGCAAAACCCTCGCGCAACCGCTGGCGCGCAGCAAAATTTTTCCGCAACTCATGGTTGACCTCGTGAAGATCGGCGAAGAAACCGGCAACGTCCCGGGCTCATTGCAGAACATCGCAGACACCTACGAAAGCGAACTCGCCACCGCGCTCAAAGTCATGACCAGCATGATCGAGCCGGTGATGATCGTCGTCATGTCGCTCGTCGTGGCGTTCCTGCTGGTGAGCATCCTCTCCGCGATGTTTGCCATGACTTCCAACATCGCCAAATGAAATCGGCGCGGTCCATCAACGGGGCGTTCACGCTCATCGAACTTATGTTGGTGGTCGCGATTCTGGGCATTGCGCTGACGATGGGTTATCCCGCCATCTCCAGTGCGCTGCATCGCCAGCCGATGACGCAAGCCGTGATGGACATCACTGAAGGCTGCCGCAAAGCGCGCGCCCACGCGATCCTGACCGACACCACAAGCGAGTTTAGAATTTACAGCGATGGCCGGATGGAAGTCGCCGATGCCCCGCCGGATGTGGCGGCCACGCTCGATTCCCCGCCCGGAAGCAACCCCGCACCGGCCAAGCCTGTCATCGTTACGGACAATGATTTGGCGGCTAAACCATCGTCACCTTTTTCCGGCCATCTGTCCGATTCCGTGGCGATCGAATTGATTGACGTGAACTTCACCGAGTTCAAGGACCAGGATGTCGCGCGGGTGAAATTTTATCCCAACGGCACATCGGATGAATTCACAGTGATTCTTTTTTCCGCCAGCAACGGCGAGCGGCGCAAGATTACACTCGAATGCGTCACCGCCCTCGCGGAGGTCAGTGCGCTCTAATGAAACTTCCGTTGGAAATATTCGCAGAGCAGGGTAGGGCGGCGCTGCCGCTCCGCCCAGTCCCGCAGGGACGAAAGATATTAGCCCAGCCATTTATGGCTGGGCTAGCGTCCGTTGCAAATCAAGTCCCGCAGGGACGAAAGAATTTTACGACCAGAGAATCCGCTGGCGAAATTCATTGCGAGCCGCCGGTCGGTGCAGGCGAGCAGGAAGAAGCTCAAAATTTTTCGTGGACAAAAATAAATTCCAATTCGGTTTCGCCTCACCCGCGCGAGGACACTGCCTTCACACTTCTCGAAGTCATGATCGCCTCGGGGATTTTTTTCATGGCAATCTTCGCCATTCTCGCCCTCGTTTCGAGCAACCTCCGCAATGCGCGCCTGCTTCAACGCCAGCAAGTGGATGCCGGCCTGCTTCTCGCCGATCTTTGCCAGACGAATCAACTCACGGAAGGCTCCGACTCCGGCGATTTCGGTGATGCTTTTCCCGGCTTCACTTGGACGTGCGACATCACCCTCGTCGCCACCAACGGTCTATTCAAGGTGGATTACATCGTCACGCGCCCGGGCGGCGGCCCGAACTCCGAGACCACGATGAGCGCACTATTGTTCCGGCCGGACTCGCAGAAATCGCCGGGCCGTTGAGCGCATGAAAATTTCCCGCCGCAAATATCCCCGGGCCTTCACGCTGCTCGAAATTATGGTGGCCATCGCCTTGCTCGCGATGGTTGTCATCGCGATTTATGCAAGTTGGAATTCAATACTGAAAGGCTCCCGCGTCGCGCTGGATGCCGCCGCTGCCGCGCAACGCACGCGCATCACCATGCGCACGCTGCACGATTCGCTTTTGTGCGCGGTGATGTTCAGCGCGAGCCCCACGAATTACGCGTTCATGTCCGATGGCGATTCAGAATTTTCCTCGCTAAGTTTCATTGCGCACCTGCCGCGATCATTTCCGCGCGGGGGAAAATTCGGCGATCTCACCACGCGAAGGCTTGAATTCAAGGTTGAAAGCGGCGCAAATTCTTCACGCCAACTCGTCCTGCGCCAGCGCCCGTTGATCATGGATTTTGACAAGGACGAAATCAATTTCCCGCTCGTGCTGGCCAGGGACGTGAAGAAATTCATGGTCGAATACGTGGACCCGCAAAGTGGTGATTGGGTGACCGATTGGAACCAGACGAACCAACTGCCCAAAGAAATGCGCATTACCGTCGGCTTGGGCCGTCTCGATCAATTCTCGAAGGACTCGCAAGACGCGATGGTCACGATTGTGGCCTTGCCGGCTATCGCCGTGCGGCCTGAGTGGCAGGTGATCGGCAATCGCAATCCGGTCAATAACGGCAACACTGGCGCGGGGACCAATCCAAATCAACCAGGCGCCAATCCTGGAAATAATACCGGGAACTTTAACCAGCCGCCCGGCGCATTGCCTCAGCGATAAGTCGCGCCATGAAAATTACTTTGCGCCAAACGTCCGACGGCATCGCGATTTTCATCGTGCTTATTTCCGTCATGGCGTTGACCGCGATGGCTTTTGTTTTCGCTTCGCAAATGAAAGTGGAGACCAAGCTCGCGATGAATTCCAACAACGAAAGCGAACTGGAATGGCTGGGGCGTTCCGGCATCGAACTTGCCCGCTATACGCTTGCCCAGGAAATCAGCACGCCCGGTCCCGGCCAGCGTTTTGACGCGCTCAATCAAAAGTGGGCCGACGGCCCCGCCGATACCAATGACGTTCTCGCCGGCATTTCGCTCGATGATATTCCGCTCGGCAATGGATTCATCAGGAAAGTCAAAATCACCGACAACGAACGCAAGGTGAACATCAACACCGCCGTCAATAACGAAGCCCTGATGACGCAGGCGATGATTCTCATCGGCGTGGATGCCTCGGAAATACCCACTATCATCGGATCCATCCAGGATTGGATAGATCCCGATGACGAGACTCACGTCAACGGCGCCGAGTCGGATTATTATCAGACCCTCGACCCGCCGTACTTCGCCAAAAATGCGCCGATTGATGACTTGTCCGAATTGCTGCTCATCAAAGGCATTAATAGCGATATTTATTTCGGCCCGAACTCCACCAACCATCCGCCGAGCCGTTTTCAAGGCCGCTCACCCGATGGCAATGGTCTCAATCCGACCAGTCAGGCGACCGTCGGCATGGTGGATGTCTTCACACCGATTTCGAGCGGGTTGATCAATATCAACACCGCGTCCGCCACCACTCTGCGCATGATCGGCATGGATGAAGCCACCGCGGATAAAATCATTTCATTGCGCGCCGGCCCCGACGGCGTGGATGGCACCGAAGACGACATGCCTTTTTCAAACGTCGGTGAAATCATCAACGCCGGTTTGCCGAGTCAAATCGCGCAACAATTCATGTCGCTCCTGACCGTGCGCAGTTCGACCTTTGAAGTGGAAGTGGACGTCGAAGTGGGCCAGTCTCATCGCAAATATTTCGCCACCCTCCGCCGCGACACGCGGAACATTCAGATCCTCGGCATGCGCTGGGAATAAACCCTCGGGAAATTATCGGGGGACGAGGCTGTTGGGGAGGTGAGCGTACCTGCGAGCCTCATTGACTATTTTGACTGTTCCCGCATAAAACATTTCCCTCGCAAACCATGACCGCCAAAAAAATCATTTTCGTCACCGGAACCGATACCGGCGTCGGCAAAACCCTTCTCAGCGCGCTCCTGCTTCACCATTTGCGCCAATCGCCCGGTCGCACACTTGCGATGAAACCCTTTTGTTCCGGCGGCCTCGGTGACGTGCGCCTCCTGCAAGCGCTTCAACCCGGCGAATTGTCAGACCGGGAGATGAATCCGTATTACTTTTCTGAGCCTATTGCGCCCTTCGCTGCGGCTGGAAAGTCCAGAAAAATTCGCCTTCCAGAGGTTGTCAGCAGCATCAATCACATTAAAAAACAATGTGATCGCCTCATCATCGAAGGCTCAGGCGGACTTCTCGTGCCGTTGGGAGAAAATTTCACCGTGGCAAACCTCATCGCAAAATTAGACTGCCAAGTGGTCGTTGCGGCGCGAAATAAACTCGGGACAATCAATCACACACTATTGACCATCAATGTGTTAAAGCAGATTGGTATTAATGCAAAAAACCTCACCATCGTCCTGATGTCCACGGCAAAACCAGATCTTTCCTCCCAAACAAATCTCGCCGTCATCAAGAAATTTCTGCCCGAAATCAGCGTGTTTAACCTCGAGTTCTTTGGTGCAAACGCCTGTTCGGAGAAAAAAATTCGGGCAAATCACCTCAAGGTGGAACCGATTTGCAAAAAATAACTCCTCCCGAACCGATAATTTTGTCCCCTTGATGATCTTTTTCAAAGAAATTGATTTACTAAAGCAGAACATTAGAGGGCAGGGCGACGCTGTTAACATCCTTTAAAATCAACGGTTTCAAGCGGTACTGCGGCTCATCCATTACAACCCGGAAACGGCCAGGAAAAGAATCAGTAAAAAAATTTAAAAAACCTCTTGCACTCCCGCAGAAGTTTGATAGTTTCGTCTCGTTCTTTTGACACGGTATTCAGAACTGAGCGACAGAAAATAATCTGTTGACAGTAAATGCGGATCGGGTAAAGTGGTTCCGCATTCAAAGCAAAGGTATCTCAGATGCCGAAGTTGTGATAAAAATCGGCACTGGGGTTTTTTGTCCCCTTGATGGGACGCTGAATGAGATTTTTGAAGCATTTTAGATGCTTCTGCTCTTTGAAAATTGAATTGTGCGATAAGTTGGAGCCCCTTAAAAGCATCCAAGTTAGTTGGATGATTTTTAAGAGTTTTAATAATTAAGAAATAGCCGATCTAATCAATCGGCAGGTTTCAAACTAACGTTTTTTAACGGAGAGTTTGATTCTGGCTCAGAACGAACGCTGGCGGCGTGGATAAGACATGCAAGTCGAACGCTAATTTCAGGGTAGCAATATTCTGAGGTTGGAGTGGCGCAAGGGTGCGTAACACGTGGGTAATTTGCCATAATGTTGGGGATAACTCGCTGAAAGGCGAGCTAATACCGAATGTGAAAATTGGGAGGCATCTTCTGATTTTTAAAGTTGGGGACCGCAAGGCCTGACGCATTATGATAAGCCCGCGGCCTATCAGCTAGTTGGTGGGGTAACGGCTCACCAAGGCTAAGACGGGTAGCTGGTCTGAGAGGACGACCAGTCACACTGGAACTGAGACACGGTCCAGACACCTACGGGTGGCAGCAGTCGAGAATTTTTCTCAATGGGCGAAAGCCTGAAGGAGCGACGCCGCGTGGGGGATGAAGGGCTTCGGCTCGTAAACCCCTGTCATTTGCGAACAAACCTTACGATTGAACAGGTCGTGAGCTGATTGTAGCGAAAGAGGAAGGGACGGCTAACTCTGTGCCAGCAGCCGCGGTAATACAGAGGTCCCAAGCGTTGTTCGGATTCACTGGGCGTAAAGGGTGCGTAGGTGGCAGGGTAAGTTTGATGTGAAATCTCTGAGCTTAACTCAGAAACTGCATTGAATACTATCCGGCTTGAGGGTTGGAGGGGGGACTGGAATACTTGGTGTAGCAGTGAAATGCGTAGATATCAAGTGGAACACCAGTGGCGAAGGCGAGTCCCTGGACAACTCCTGACACTGAGGCACGAAAGCTAGGGGAGCAAACAGGATTAGATACCCTGGTAGTCCTAGCCGTAAACGGTGCATATTTGCTGTAAAAGGAATCGACCCCTTTTGTGGCGTAGCCAACGCGTTAAATATGCCGCCTGGGAAGTACGGTCGCAAGATTAAAACTCAAAGAAATTGACGGGGGCCTGCACAAGCGGTGGAGTATGTGGCTTAATTCGATGCAACGCGAAGAACCTTACCTGGCCTTGACATGCAAGTAGTAGAACCATGAAA
>DATAUW010000040.1 GCA_036268055.1 Verrucomicrobiia bacterium
AAAGTCTAAATCACAACCTCCAAGTCCCGCAGGGACAACTGATATCCTAGCGCATGGTAGGGCTGCTGCGCAGCCGTCCGAAGTCCCGCAGGGACGACCGAACTTAGCCCAGCCATTTATGGCTGGGTTTTAGTTTGTGTCTGATCAAGTCCCGCCAGGGACGAAAGAATTCTACGAAAATGAAACCCGGCGTACGCCCGGATGATTTTAGAAATGGTTCTTTCGTCGCCGGCGAAACTTGCTTGAACCGGACGAAATTAAAAACACTACCCCGCCTTCACCACCGCATAATTCCGCTTCCCTTTTCGCAACAACAGATAGTTTTCGTAAAGTAATTTGTCCGCAGTCACCATGCACTGCACTTCCGCCACGCGCGTGTTGTTAAGATAAACTCCCCCGCCCTCGACATCCTTTTTCGCCTGCCCTTTCGACGGGCACAGCCCCGCATGCACGAGCAATTCCACCAATGAAATCCCCGCGCCTTCCAGCTTGGCCCGCTCAAGTTCCCGCGTCGGCACTTCGCCCGCGACGAGAAAAAACACTTCCCGCGAAAGCGTCTCCGTCGCCGCGCCAAACAAAACTTCGCTCGCGGTTTTCGCGTGCCCGGCAGCCGCGTCTCCGTGAATCAACTTCGTCACGGCGGCCGCCAGTTGTTTGTGCGCCGCCCGTTCGCCGGGATTTTCCAGATGCTTCTTTTCGAGTGCAGCGATTTCTTCCAGCGACAGAAACGTAAAAAATTTCAGATAACGAACGACATCGCGATCGTCCGTGTTGATCCAGAATTGATAAAATTTATAAACGCTGGTTTTTTTCGCATCCAGCCACACCGCGCCCGCAACGGTTTTGCCGAACTTGCTGCCGTCCGCGTTGGTGATGAGCGGCAGCGTGAGCCCAAAAACCTGCGCGCCCAATTTCTTTCGGCACAAGTCGCTGCCCGCCGTGATATTTCCCCATTGATCGCTGCCGCCGATTTGCAGTTCGCAACCATGTTCCTTGCGCAGGTGATAAAAATCAAACGCCTGCAGCAGCATGTAACTGAACTCCGTATAACTGATGCCCGCCTCGCGATCTTCCATGCGCGCACGCACGCTTTCCTTCGCGACCATCATGTTCACCGAAAAATGTTTGCCGATGTCGCGCAGAAAATCCAGGAACGTCACCGGCGCGGTCCACGTGGCATTGTCCAGCAGGCGTGCGGGATTTTGTTTCGTGTCGAAATCCAGCAGCCGGCGCAGTTGTTCCTTCACACTCGCGATGTTCGATTCCAAAACCTCACGCGTGAGCAGTTGCCGCTCGGCGGTTTTGCCGCTGGGATCGCCGATAGAACCCGTCGCACCCCCGGCTAGCGCAATCGGAATGTGTCCGCAATTTTGAAACCTCCGCAACGCCAGCAGCGGCACCAGATTTCCCACGTGCAAACTGTCCGCCGTCGGGTCAAAGCCGCAATAAAGCGTGACTGGGCTGGCCGCGAGCCGCTTGAGCAATTCCTCTTTGTCCGTGCAATCGGCCACCAACCCGCGCGCCATCAGTTCGTCGTAAATATTCATTTGCGACCGTAATCTTTAGCGATTCATCGAAGTGCTGGCGATGAAAAAGCAATTCATGTTGCCTATCGAAATCCTGACAAATGTACTGACCTAACGCCTAGCCTTTGACTGCAACCGGGCTTCCAAATCCTTGGGCGCGATAAATACAAAAGAACGGCCCGCCTTTTTCTGCTCAAACAACTTTGATCGGGCCAATTTTAGCAAGTCGCTGCGTGCCGTGGCATAGGTTATTCCCTGTCGTGCCTGATGACTGGCAATCTTGTAAATAAAACCCGGATGCCTTACCGCGTGGCTGATGAGCGCCTGCTGGCGATGATTGAGTTCCGGATATTTCTCCAAAGCCTCAAGACACACTCGAGTTTCCGACGACTTGCGGGCCACATAGTCATGCAGCTCCTTGAGGGCTTTCCGGACAATTTCTGTTTGATGAATGATGAAATAGGTCAAATCATTTTCATCAGTCTCGGTATATAAAAATGCCATGCCGTATTGAACCGGGGCCTTTCGTAGAAAATGAGAAATTGAAATGAATTCAAATAGCCAGTAACCCGAATGCAGCATTTGCCAATAAAACAATGCCCGCGCGGTTCGCCCGTTGCCGTCCACAAACGGATGGTCGTACGCCAGCCAGAAATGAAGGATGATTCCCCGGATCACCGGGTGAACGAAAAAGTCCGGGCTTTTTCCATTGGCGAAATCACACATCGCTTGCAAGCGGGCGGGCAATTCATCAGCCGGAGGCGGTACGTGGAATATATTTCCTTCCTGGTCCGAAACATCAACCGCCTCGTCCGTCCGTCGAAACCTCCCCGCGCCATCAGGAATATCCAGGGCGTTCTGGGAAATTTCCCTATGGATTTGGAACACCATTTCTGGAGTCAACTGGCTCTCTTTTAATTCGAGGATATGCTGCATGGTCGCATAATTATTGGCGATCATGCGCTCCCCATGATTTTGCGGCCGCCTGCCTTCGGCCAGCATTTTTTTCGCCACTTCCCGCGTGGTCGCGGCTCCCTCTAATTGACTTGAGGTTATCGCTTCCTCCATCAGCGACCGTGCGACATACCGGTTTCGCTGGTCAGCATTGGTTATTTGCTCAGGAATCTGTACAAACGTCCCTCCTCCCCGGTCAATTTGATGCAGAAGATCAACCACTAAATCCGGCACACAAAACTGAAACGGATGTCCCGATTTATCTTTCAACGGAATGTTCCGAAAGGCGCCCTTTCTGCGAAATTTCACGGCCAGCCACCATTCTTCAAGCGTCAGGCCTTCTGGGGGCTTTCGGAACCGAAGTTCTTCCCAATGCAAATAGCGTTCGTCAAAATCGTGTGCCTTGACGATTTGAAAAATGCGATCCCATTTCTCCGGTTTCAAATGGCTGGGCAATTTTCCCCAATCCGGCGGCCTACTCGGAATTTTCATCTCTAACTATTACTGAACTATTAATTTAATAGCAATTAATAGTTTGTTCACTTTTACCTCATAAAATACGTCATAGCATTTAGTTCCGGCAGCTGGTTTTAAATAAAATCTCCTGAAATTGAAGACATAGATCGTAAAAAATCAAATTCGTTTAGTTTCCCCAATAGCTTCTTTCTTGACGTCCCATATTTTGAGTCGCTCGTCTTGTGAGCCGCCAAAGGGCGTATTTTACTTTTCCCCACTCCACACCCCCGTTACGCTGCATCCTGAATGCGCCTGCTTGACCGCTATCTCTTGCGCGAATTGCTCATACCGCTCGGCTACTGCCTGTGCGGCTTTCTTATTTTTTACGTCGCCTTCGATTTGATTGCCTCGCTCAATCATTTTCAGGAGCAAAATCTTCTCGCCCGCGACGTGGTCCAATATTACCTCGTCAAGCTGCCCGACATCATCGTTTTCATTCTGCCCGTCACGCTGTTGCTGGCGTTGCTTTACACACTGACCAATCTCTCGCGCCATCATGAAATCACCGCCATCCGTGCCGCCGGAGTGAGTCTTTGGCGTTTGTCGCTGCCCTATCTGCTGGTGGGTTTCCTGTTCAGCGGCATCGTTTTCGTCCTGAACGAATTCTGGGTTCCCGACAGCCAGGACAAACAGGAAGCCATCATGCAACGCCGAAAATTCGATGGCGCGGAATCCCCTCCTTCTCCTTTGGCCCGGCAGAAAGCGTCTCAAGATATAACCGGCGCGCTTGCTACTCGCCCGGAATTAAGACCCTCCGCGCTCGGCTTTCACAACACCCGCGACGGACGCAACTGGATCATCGGCTCCTACAATTTCAAGACCGACGTCATGACCGACCCCCAGGTTTATTGGAGTTCGCACGGCACCAATTTTCATCTCGTCGCCAAACACGCCGACCACACCAACGACGTCTGGACTTTTCACGACGTGAATTTATTTATCGGCACCGACCGCCAAATCACCAACGAACTGGCCATGCCGCAATTCACCGAACAACCGCGTGAGTTCGACAACGAAGCGCGATTCGCGAAACGCTTTCAAAACAAACTCTCCGCCGACGGCGCGAAGATTCCCATTTTTGAAATCATTGATTATCTCAGTGTGCATCCCGATCTCTCGCCGAAATACGAGCGCTGGCTGCGCACGCAACTGCATGGCCGCATCGCCGCGCCGTGGAGTTGCCTCGTCGTCGTGCTCATCGCCATTCCCTTCGGCGCGGCGTCGGGCCGGCGCAATGTTTTCATGGGCGTGGCCGGGAGCATTGTCATTTGCTTCGTTTACTTTATCCTCTTGCAACTCGGTCTCGCGCTCGGCACCGGCGGCTTGTTGCCCGCGTGGATCGCCGCGTGGCTGCCGAATGCTTTCTTCGGCATCACCGGGATCTGCCTGATACTGCGCGTGCGATAAAATGAGCGACGAACTCAACGAACTAAAAGCCCGTTATGCCCGGCTGGAATTGCTTTACCAGGTCGGCAACATCATCCATTCCACGCTCGAACCGCAAACCGCGCTGCAACTCATCATCGAACAAGCTGTGCGCGTGATGAAAGCTTCCTCCGGCTCAGTCGTGCTCATCAATCCCACGTCCGGTTTTCTGGAAATCCACGCCTCGATGGGCTTGCCGCCGAATGCCGCCGACGTGAAGCTCCGGCTTGGCCAGGGCATCACCGGCTGGGTCGCACGCAAAGGCCTGCCCGTGCGTCTCGGCGATGTCACCAAAGACCCGCGCTACGTTTCCATCCGCTCCCAGGTGCATTCGGAAGTCGCCGTGCCGCTGGTCGTGAATGGCGAAATCCGCGGCGTCCTCAACGTGGATTCCGAGCGCAAGGAAGCCTTCAGCGCCGCCGACCAGGAATTGATGGAATCGCTCGCGCTCTCTGCCGCGAAGGTGATTCACAACACCTGGCTTTACGAACAGTTACGGCTCAAGGCGCGCCTGTTCGAGACGCTTTCGCGCGTCGGCAAGACCATCAATTCCGCGTTGAACCTTGATGACGCCCTGCTCGTCATCACGCGCGAGGCGTGCCTGATGATGCAGGCGAGGATGTGCTCGCTGATGATGCTCGACGACACTCGCGAATGGCTCGAACTGCGCGCCAGCCACGGCGCGGCGGAAGCCTATCGCGAGAATCCCAAAATCAGCGCGGAAGAATCCTTGATCGGCATCGTCGTGCGCCGCCGCAAACCCTTGCAGGTCGAGAATGTCCAAACCTCATCCCGTTACACCTCCGCCAATCTGGCCCGGCGCGAAAAACTGTTCTCGCTGCTCAGCGTCCCGTTGATTTTCGCGGGCGAAGCCATCGGCACGCTCAGCATTTATACTGGCGTGGCGCATAAATTTTCCGACGAGGAAATCCGCATTCTCTCCGCGCTGGCCGAGCTTTCCGCCATCGCCATCGAAAAGGCGCGCCTGTATGAACGCGTCGTGGATGTCGAGGAACAGTTGCGGCAAAACGAAAAACTTTCCGCGCTCGGCTTGCTCGCCGCCGAGGTCGCGCATGAAATTCGCAATCCGCTTACGGTGATGAAAATGCTTTATCACTCGCTCGATCTGAAATTTCCCCGCACCGATCCGCGCCAGAAGGACGCGGAAATTCTCGGCGAAAAAATCGAGCACCTGAACAAGATCGTGGAACAGATCCTTGCGTTCGCGCGCACAACCGAGCCGGATTTTCTGCCGGTGAATTTGAACGAGGTCATCGAGGAACTTGGCTTGCTCGTGCGCCACAAATTGCGCAATCAAAACATCGCCTTCATCCACAAGCTCGATCCCAGGCTGCCCTCGGTGATGGCCGATGCCACGCAGCTTGAGCAGGCATTTCTCAATTTGATTCTCAACGCCGGCGAAGCGATGTCGCGCAGCGGCGGCGGCAAACTCACGGTAAGCACAAGTCAAATCGTGCCACCCGAAGGCGGCAAGCCGACCCATGTCGCCATCGAATTTCGCGACACCGGCGAAGGCATGACCGAAGAACAGCGGCGGCGCGCATTTTCCTCCGTGCTTTCCACGACGAAAGCCAAAGGCACGGGACTCGGCCTCGCCATCGTCGGCCGCGTGGTTGAAACCCACCGAGGAGAATTGCAGATTCGTTCGCGGCTCGGCCAAGGCACGGCCATCAGCGTGATTTTACCATTATAGAAAAGTCGAAATGCGTGACCTGAACGCTCCCCGGGAAAATGGCATCACTAAAAGCCACGACGAACTTCTGTATTGCATACGACCCGGAAAAAACTATTCGTGCTCGAGATCGGCAGCGTCACTTGCTGAACGCTCGTGGTGAGGACATCGTTCCACTCATTTCCCGCCAGCGAATTGATCTGCTGCTGCAAAACGTACGGCGCAGTTCCACCGGTCCACGATAAATTCACGTTCGTTGCCGTGTGCGAAATCGCCAGGGTGATCGCTTGCACGACCGTCACCACCATCGCGTCGTACGCCACCGCATGCACACCGTCCGCGGCGCTCAATTCCAGCGTATAAACTCCCGGTTCGCTGAATGTTGCGGCGGTGTTGGTTAACACGTCGGCAAACGTCACCAAGCCCGGGCCGGAATATTGTTTCCATTGAACCACCGGCATCGCACCGGTAAAGGCAACCGCTCCATTTAATGGCGCGGCGGCTCCGATGACAATGGATTGATCCGCACCGGCATTGGCCGTCGGCGCGCCGGGCGAACGCGGTCCTTCGTTCGGCCCGGTGCTTTGCACGATTTCAAAATTGGTGATGCTGACGCTCGTCAGATCGTTGAAACAATTCGCCGGCCAGCGGTCGTCCGGCGTGACCGAGATGGAGAAAAAATTTCCGTTGTCAGCCACCAGCGCGCCGTATTTTTTCAAGCCGAGCAGAATCGCCTTTTCTTCTCTCGTCCAATTCACGGGAATATAAAAATTGGATTTTAGCCGCACGCGCTGGCCCATGGACGGAAGATTGACGCTGGTGTTGGTGGAGGCCGAGGCGAAGTGCGTGGCGGGATAAATATAATTTTCGTAAAGCGAGCGTTTGACCACGATGCGGCAGGCGTGTTCGACCATGCCGCGCTCGGCTTCATCGTAACGCACGAGCGCGCTGAACATCGGCAAACCCGCCGCATCGCCGGACGTCCAGCCCGCCGGGCGCAGGCCATTGGTATTGAGATTAAACTTCGCGCCGTTGGAAGCTTGCCAGTTTGTGCCAACCAATCGCGTGAGCCACGTTTCCCAAAAATATCCCGCGCCCGGTTCCACCATAATCGAATGGCGGTCGCCATTATTAATATTGGTTTGCCATTGCAAAAGTGAAAGCGATGTTCCGGTCGGCCACGTCTCAATCGGAAGATTGACGGGAATGGGGTACAAACCATCGGGCGAAACGCCGCCATCCAAATCCGACTCGTCCGGGTAATTGAAAAAATCAATCGCTTGGCGCGGCTGATTGTCCGGCACGAGCACGAAGTTCATTTCCATCTCGGCGATGAGTGTGCGGCGATTAGTGGCAAGGTCGGAAATGATCTGCGCGATCATGGCGTCCGAATTCGTCAGCACTGGCAGGCGCGAAATATCTTCGTTCCACGGATTCGTGGCGGGAAAAATTTGCATCGCCGACGTGATGGCATCGGCGTTGGTCGTATTAAACAAAATCGGCGCGGTGACAACTGGCAATGGCCCAAGGATGCGTCCCTCCTGATTGATGCGTTCAGCGTGCGCAATCCCCGTGAACAGCAAAACCGCCAATAACAATAGGACTTGTCGCAACACTGAGCACTCTACTCCACTTTACGCCAAACTCAATTTGCCCGACCCTTTTTGACGCTGAGCCGCATAAAAAAAGGGGAACCGATTTTTTAAGCAGAATGGTCCAAACCAAAACAAAAGATATTACACATTGAGAAAATAACTTCTCAAAAATAATTTCTTCCTCTCTGCGCCTCTGCGCCTCTGCGTCTCTGCGTCAAATCTGTTTCCGATGAACCCGCCGCTCAAATAAACTCGTTGATCAAATTCTCGAGAAATTCCTGACGCCCGCTTTCATTCGCGGCGGCTTCACCCTTCTTCAGCATATAAGCTTCGAGTTCAGTGAAATTAGTTTTGCCCGCTTCGATTTTCGCGCCGATGCCGCTGTCATAGGAGCTATACCGTTTCTTGACGAACTCCGCCATGCGTTCGTCCTTGCGGATGGCGGCGGCGATTTTCAATCCGCGCGCGAACGCGTCCATGCCGCCGATGTGCGCATAAAACAAATCCACCGGTTCAAAACTTTCGCGCCGCACTTTCGCATCGAAATTCACCCCGCCGGTCGTGAAACCGCCCATCTTGAGAATCGAAAGCATGCACTGGGTCGTGAGATAAATGTCCGTTGGAAATTGATCCGTGTCCCAGCCGAGCAAAGCGTCGCCGGTGTTGGCATCAATCGAACCAAGCGCGCCGGCGGCCGCGGCCACTTCCATTTCGTGTTGCATCGAGTGGCCGGCCAGCGTGGCATGATTGGTTTCAAGGTTGAGTTTAAGATGATCAATCAAATCATACTCGCGCAAAAAGTTCAGGCACGCCGCGGCATCGGAATCGTATTGATGCTTGGTCGGTTCTTTCGGCTTCGGCTCGATGTAAAATTGCCCCTTGAAACCGATTTTCTTTTTATAATCCACAGCCATGTGGAGAAAACGCGCGAGATGATCCAGTTCGCGCTTCACGTTTGTGTTCCACAAAGTCGAATAGCCTTCGCGTCCGCCCCAAAACGTAAAACCTTCCCCGCCGAGTTCGTGGGTCACTTCGAGCGCCTTCTTCACTTGCGCGCCGGCAAACGCAAACACATCCGCGTTGCAACTCGTCGCCGCGCCGTGCGCGTAACGCGGATGCGCAAACAAACACGCCGTGCCCCAAAGCAGTTTGATGCCCGTGCGCTTCTGCTCCTGCTTGAACACTTTCACAATCGCATCCAAATTTTTGTTCGACTGTTTCAGCGTCGCCCCTTCCGGCGCCACATCGCGATCATGGAACGCATAATAAGGAGCGCCCAATTTTTCAATAAATTCAAACGCCACCCGCGCCC